>DATADF010000073.1:0-3326 GCA_036258695.1 Actinomycetota bacterium | reverse complement strand
CTTTCGGCTAGCGCGTTGTCGTCAAACTGTCGTCAGAAGGCCCTGGCACTCTCTCCGGGGCCTTCTCATAGAAGTGCATATGTAGCATCCTGCATAACGGATGCCCTTGGGGCGCTTCTAACTCACGTTTCGACGAATCTGCGGCGACAAGCTAGCACAATATCTGGTGGAGACGCATTGAGATTCATTATGGTGAAGTTGTGGTGAATGCGCCGCTCACCTGGCTATTTGTCGTCCAAATCTTGCCTTTGGCTAGAAACAGGTTACAGTACGGTTGTAGTAAGCGAGGCCCGGTTGAAAAGCCGAGCCTCGCGTTTTACCTGCAAATGAGGGGGTGACCGACGGGGCTCGAACCCGCGACCTTCGGAGCCACAATCCGATGCTCTGCCAACTGAGCTACGGCCACCAAGCGCACGCAAGATTCTACCAGGAAAGGCCGGGCAGCAAAACGCGGAGGCGCACAGCGCGGGCAGACCGGGCTCACCTGGCTAGATCATGAGTCTTGGTAGCCCGGAGGCTTTCCTCGCGAGAAGAGTTACTCCCCCCAGCCCAAGAATTGGGTATTTCTGTCGTCCTTCTTTCCCTCGTCGACGACACGGAATATCCTGGATGGCTTGGGGTTCTTTATCATAACCATGTTGCCGTTGGCGTCGTAAGCCTGTATGGCCACGCAGAGGTAGTCGCCGGGCTCGTGCTCGTCGGCGACTTTCAGGGTGACTTCCACCGTGGCCTGCTTCTGGTTCTGCCCGTTGCCCCTCAGCTCGAGGGTGGCGTCCGGATCCATGCCCCTCGGACCGAGGTTCCCGGGACGGCGCAGACGCCGGAAGATCGCCCTGACGTGCGCCACACCTTCCTCGTCCCTCAACACGATGGGCACACGAATGATGTCGTCTATCGAGTAAGTATCGGGGTCTACCCGCTCCGCAGCCATCGGGCCTCCTCTCTTGGACAGCTGCCACATTATCCCTCAAACCCCGGCTCGAAAAACGCACCACCCTCATCGCTTCCACAACCCGACGATCTGCTCGCCTCTTAGCGCGGGACTCGGCTGGGGTGGCTGATCTCGAGAGTGTGGGCGTTGTTGGCGTTGTCGTTGTCCTACCGGCTTGCTGCTTCAGGTCGGAGACTTCTTCCGCGATATTACCTTTGATCATGCTTGAATTGTTCCACGCGAGGGGCTCTTCCAGGGTCGCCGAAACTACATACTTGGGGATGCCATTCATCCTGTCGGCGAACTCCCCTCATCGGTCATGGACGGCCAAGCGGCTGCAAAACCTTGGTAGGTCACACCCGGCCCGGAAGAAGTGAGTCGCTCGCAAACAGTTCATCGAATTTGAACTTCGCGATCTCTTCACTCCAGAATTGGAAAGACCAGGTACCTGGCTCCTCCATGACGCCGTCCAGCGTCATGTACTCCGATACGATTGCCCTTCTCATAAAAACCTCTTTCGTTGTGGCGAGGTGAGCTAGTATGGCAGCTGCTGCAAGGTCCAGCCGTTCCCGTCCGGATCGCTGAAGGGGGCGTACAGGACGCCCCCGAGATCCTGGACCTCGCCGACCTCCACTCCCCGGTCAACGAGCTCCGCACGCGCAGCCTCTATGTCCGGCACGACCAAGTGTAGGCCCTGGACGGAGCCGGGCGGCGTGTCTACGATCCCGATCCCAAAGGCTATCGAGCAGGCGGACCCGGGGGGCGTCAGCTGAACGACGCGCCTCTCGTCGCTCACCCTGTGGTCGGTGTCGGCGTTTACGTCAAGGTCCACATTGAACCCAACCTTCTCGGCGTAGAAGGCCTTCGCCCGGTCCACGTCCGAGACGGGAATCGGAACCAACTCGAGCTTCCAATCCATGGTGCACCCTCCTTTCGCTGTGACTTCGCCCCCGACGACGGCTAACTGGGGAGCGTCCCGCTAGTCACGTTGTCTCCTCTGTTCGATCCAACAGTCCATTCGTGACGATCCCGGCGACCTGCTCCGCGGTGTCGAAACTGGGGGTGAGCCGGTTCTTCGTCAGCGCGAACGTAGTCCCGGTTGCGGTGTCGGCGTACGCGTGGCTTCCGCCGACGCCCCCCACCCCGAACACGTGCTGGGTGTCTCGCGCGTTCGACATGAATTGTCCGATGGAGTAGCCCAGCCCCCACGATGACGGGAATCCGAAGATCTCATCGACGCCGCTCATCGCCACGGCGGATACCTCGCTCAGCCTTTCTGGCGAGATCAACCGGACGCCGTCCACCTCGTCCAGCAGCGCGGCGTACATGCGTGCCACGGCACGAGCGGTCACGGTGCCACCAGCGGGGATGTCGGAAGTGAGCACGTCGGCACGGTTGCCGTAAGCGGCGGTCGTGCACTCCGGTGGCCCCAGCTTCAATATCGGGGAGTCCTCCGGCATCGCAGCCGCCATCTCCTGGTTGCCCTCGGCTTCCTCCAGCTGGGCCAGCCTGCCCAGTTCGGATTCGGGAACCCCGAAGTAGAGCTCGTCAGCGACACCCAGCGGGCCCGCCACTTCCTCCCGGAGTATCTGTGAGATCGGTTTGCCGGTGGCCCGGCGGACGATCTCGCCGACGATGTAGCCGTACGTAACCGCGTGGTAGCCGATCTTGGTGCCCGGTTCCCACCAGGGCTCGGCGTCGGCGATCAGGGCACACATCTTGTCCCAGTCGCACAGATCCTCCGGCGTGAGGCCAGCCGGCAGGCCCGGGACGCCAACCGACTGGCTCAGGGCGTGCCGGACGGTCGCGATTTCCTTGCCGTGGGCGCCGAACTCCGGCCACAGCTCTACGATCGGGGTATCGTAGCCGAAGACGCCGCGCTCCGCGAGCACGTGCGCCACCGTCGCGGCCACACCCTTGCCAAACGAGAAGCTAAAGATCAGTGTGTCCGACGTGACCGGGCGTCCGGTTGCAGGGTCGGCGAGGCCTGCGACCGCGTCGACCACCGGCTCGCCGTGCCGGTATACGGCTACCTGCAGACCTCTCTCGGCACCGGACTCGACTAGCTGGTCGATGGATTCCTTTACTTGTTGCTGGAGGTCGTTCATAAGGGTTTCCCTTCCTATGATGGATTGTCGGGCTGCAGCTGTCGGGGCGGCTTGCTCGGCAGTGAGATCGTCGGTTCAGCGTTGTCATCGTTGCTCGTGCGGCGCGGCAGTTGCCTGGCCGCGGACGGCACCCGTGATCGCGGGCACATCAACGTCATCTAGTCGACCTCTCTGCCGCAGGTGATGTTGAAGGCTGTAGCGGTCATGGTGCGGGCCAGGTCAGAGGCGGCGAAAGCGGCCACATTGCCAACATCGTCGAGCGTCTCCGCTCGCTTGAGCATGCTCGA
>DATADF010000072.1:0-8753 GCA_036258695.1 Actinomycetota bacterium | reverse complement strand
GTTCGGCTCGTTCCAAGCGCGCAAGCAGTCCGCGAGTGACCGCGATCGCGGCATGCTCGGGATCACGTCCGGTCGCGAATGCATTCGGGGCCGTGTCCTCGATGATGTACACGCCCGGCTTGGGGATCCCGGCCGCCAGAGAGAGGCCCTCGACGATGTTGTGGAGCTGCTTGTAGGTGAGCTCGTCTGCCGGGCGAGCGCGGCTCATACGGAGGGCGATCTTGTCGGAGTTGTAGTACGAGCCCCACGTCATGAGAAGAGCGAAGCCCACCGCTCCTACAAGTCCCCAATAGCCAAAGCCGGTGAGCTCCCCGAAGAACCACCCGAGTGCGACGACGATGACGACGAAGACCCCGATCAAACTCCAGGTCTTGCGGACGTTGCTCGCGATGCGGTCGTACACGGCGGCTGCTCGCGGATTAGCTGAGCGGCCTTCCCCTTAGCTCGTTTGTTCCGGCACCGAGGCCGGCGACTGCGCGCCTGCGGCCGGAGGCTGACCTGTCGGGGCGACCTGCGGCGGCTGTCCTGAGAAGTCAACTCGAACGGGCTCGCGCGCCGCGTCCTCGGTCTCGAAATAAGGCTTGGGCTTGAAGCTGAACGCGTTCGCGATGATGTTGGAGGGAAACGACTCGAGCGAGTTGTCGTACGCGAGGACGCTCTCGTTGTAGAACTGCCGTGAGAAAGCGATGCGGCCCTCGGTTCCGGTCAATTCCTCTTGGAGCGCAAGGAAATTCTGGTTGGCCTTGAGATCCGGATAGGCCTCCGCCACAGCGAACAACTGGCGCAGGGTCTGGGTCAACATGTTCTCAGCCTGTGCCTGGCCCTCGACTCCCTCGGCCGCGACCGCCTGACCTCGGGCCCTTATGACCGCTTCGAGCGCGTTCCGCTCGTGTGCGGCGTAGCCCTTCACCGTCTCGACCAGATTGGGAATCAGGTCCCACCGGCGCCGCAGCTGCACCTCGATCTGGGACCACGCCGCGTCGATCCGGTTGCGTAATTTGACCAGCCGGTTGTAGCTGCCGACTAACCACAGAATGAGGAGCACGACCACGCCGAGGACGATCCAGGCGAGGGCATCCATCGAAGCCTCCTTTTATTGATCTCGTTGACAACAGATTACGCAGCCGGGATAGCCCTGACTAGTAGGCTCCGGTCGCATGAAGATCTCCATCGAGTACTGCGCCCAATGAGGGTACGCGCCTAGAGCCGTCGGTCTGGCGGAGCGGATCCTCGCGGAGTTCGAGTTCGATATCTCCGAAATAACTTTGCTTCCATCCCGAGGCGGGGCCTTCGAGGTCGTCCTCGACGACGATCTTGTCTATTCGAAAAAGGCAACCGGCCGACATGCCGAGCCCGATGAGGTTCTGAAGGACTTGCGCGCCACGATTCGCTAGGCGGTCTTGAGCATCTCGCTCAGTTCGAAGGCAAGGTCGAGCGCTTGGCGCGCGTTCAGCCGGGGGTCGCAGAGCGCTTCATAGCGTTCATCGAGGTGGTGATCGAGTATGGCTTCCGAGCCGCCGAGACATTCGGTGACGTTCTCGTGCGTGAATTCGAGGTGGACTCCCCCCGGGATAGTCCCTTCGGAATGATGCACGGCGAAGAAGGCCTTGATCTCGGCAAGTATGTCTTCGAAGCGCCGGGTTTTCTTTCCCGACTCGGTCACGAACGTATTGCCGTGCATCGGATCGCACACCCAGACGACATCGTGGCCCCGATCGCGAACTGCTCTCACGAGACCCGGCAACACCTTGTCGATGCGGGTCGCGCCGAATCTGGTGATGAGCGTGAGTCGCCCGGGCTCGCCATCGCTACCCAGGCGTTTGCACAGCTCACTGACTTCGTCGGCGGTCGCCGTCGGGCCAAGCTTTACGGCGACGGGGTTCTTCACGCCCGACAAGAACTCGACGTGCGCGCCGTCTGCTTGGCGCGTCCGCTCTCCGACCCATAAGAGATGCGCGGAGCAGCAATACCAGTCACCCGTCAAGCTGTCCCGTCGCGTCAGTGCTTCCTCAAAGCCGAGCAACAGCGCTTCATGTGACGTGTAGAGATCGACCTGGTGTATCGGCGAATCGGGTCCCAGGTCGATTCCACTCGCGGCCATGAAGCGAAGAGCTCCGTCGATCTCACGGGCTATAGCGTCGTACCGTCGGCCCTGAGGACTATTGGCCACGAACTGTTGGTTCCACGCGTGGATCTCACGAAGATCGGCAAACCCACCTTTCGTGAAGGCCCTTATCAGATTCAGCGTCGCTGCTGACTGGTGATACGCCTGGACAAGACGCGCGGGATCGGCACGTCGTGCAGCGATGTCAAAGGGACTGTCGTTGACCGCATGGCCGCGGAAGCTCGGCAGCTCCCCAGCACCAGTTCGTTCCGTCGGCGAAGAGCGCGGTTTTGCGAATTGGCCCGCGATCCGCCCCACTTTGACCACCGGAAGCCCGGCTGCGTAGGTCAAGACGACGGCCATCTGCAGGATGATCTTCAAGCGGTCCCGAATGGCGTCCGCTGAGAACTCGCTGAACGATTCGGCGCAGTCCCCCGCTTGGAGCATGAAGGCATCGCCCCGACCCACTCGCGCTAACGCATCCCTTAGCGCGCGGGCCTCTCCGGCGAACACCAACGGGGGCAGCTTGGCCAGTTCAGTCAAGGTTTTATCGAGCGCGGCGGCATCCGGCCACTCGGGCTGTTGTGCAGCCGGCAGCCTTCGCCAGGACGAGGGATTCCAAGTCTCCATTGAGCAATGCTAGGTCAGGACGTCGGGGCCTGATGTAGAGCGACATCCTTTCGAGTGGAAGGATTCGGCTGTGAAGACGCGCGGGCTTGTCGGGATCGAGCAGATCGAGGCGGCTCGTGACCGCCTGCGCGATGTCGCGGTCGAGACTCCCCTCGACCGGTCTCGAGCTCTTTCCGAGGTCGTCGGGGGCTCCGTGTTCGTGAAGTGCGAGAACCTGCAGCGCACGGGTTCCTTCAAAATCCGAGGCGCCTACAACCTCATTGCACAACTCGATGATGAAGCGCGTGCTCGAGGAGTCGTCGCGGCGTCCGCCGGTAACCACGCGCAAGGAGTAGCGCTAGCGGCGAAGCTGCAGAACACGCGGTCGACGGTATTCATGCCGGCCGCGGCATCACTTCCCAAGATCGAGGCAACGAAGCGTTACGGAGCCGAAGTCGTCCTCACCGGCAAGGACTTCGGCGAGGCCTTTGACGCCGCCATTACCTACGCCGAGGAGCGAGGAGAGATTTTCGTGCACCCCTTTGATCACGCGGATGTGATCGCGGGTCAGGGGACGATCGGTTGTGAGATCGCAGAGGCGCTGCCGACGGCGAAGAGCGTCGTAGTCCCGATCGGCGGCGGCGGATTGATCTCAGGGATCGCAGCAGCTCTAAAGGCGTTGTTGCCCGCAGTGAGGGTCGTCGGTGTGCAAGCCAAAGGCGCCGCAGCCTTTCCGCCATCGCTCGCGGCGGGCTCTCCGATACGACTCGAGGAGCTCGCCACGATCGCGGATGGGATCGCGGTTAAAGCGCCGGGTGATCTCACGCTGGAGCATGTCAGTAAGTTCGTCGACGATGTAGTCACGGTCTCCGAGGAAGCTCTCGCGGAGGCACTGGTGTTCAGCATCGAGCGAATGAAGCTCGTCCTCGAGCCCGCTGGCGCAGCGGGCGTTGCCGCGGTGCTCAGTCGTGAAGCCGATATCGAACCTCCCGCGGTTGTGTTGCTGTCGGGAGGAAACATCGACCCGCTTTTGCTGCTGAGGGTGATTCGCTTCGGACTTGGCGCGACCGGGCGCTATTTCGCATTCCATACCACTCTTGCGGACAGTCCCGGAGAGTTACACCGACTGCTCGGCCTGATCGCAAACCTGGGCGCGAATGTGGTGGGTGTCGAGCACCGGCGGGAAGGTGTGGGCGTGCGGCTCGACGAAGTCGACGTGGCCGTCCAGGTGGAGACGCGCGGACGCGCACACATCGACGATCTCAAGCAACGGCTCGCCGCCGCCGGCTACCTACTTTCCCCGATCTAACGCTCGGGTTTCGGCGCGCCTGCTACGCCTGCGAGGGCGGCGACCAGGGCGAGTCCGGTGGCGACGGCGGTGAGCACGAGTCCTATGCCCGGCTCGACCTCGCCGATCCGATCGAGTCGCTGAGCGAGTTCGGACGTTGGGCGCGATATGCCCCGAAAATCGGCAATGGTTATGGCTCCGAGCACAACGGCCGCCCAAAAGGCCAACCAGCCGAAGGTGCTCCGCCCGGTTCGGACCAGCTGAACTGCGGCGATCACCAGGACGCCTGCGCCGATGATCACCCACCAACCATCGGCCAACCCGAACCAACCTCCGGGTATATCGACTCCTCTCAGAGGCTCCGCGCGTTCCGCCTGCGCGGTGGGCACGGTCGGCGGCAGTCGATCGATGGCGGCCCAATGGAGAAACGCTCCGGCGATTGCAATCGCAGCCGCCGCGAACAATCCGGCGGCCGCGATGGTGCGAGCACGAGCAAAGTAATCGCGCGTCACGTCCGCCATCGAAGTTAGCGTAGCCCCATGTCCACGAAGCGGCGCTGCGCGATGTTCTTCCACGCTCATCCGGACGACGAATCGTCGAAAGGCTCGGGAACGATGGCGCGCTATGCGAGCGAGGGCGCGCGCGTGGTTCTGGTCTGTGCGACGCGCGGTGAGGAAGGGGACATCCTGAATCCGCGTATGGACCGGCCAGGAATAAAGGAGCGCATGACCGAGATCAGGGAAGCAGAGCTCGAGACCGCCTGCGACCTGCTAGGCGTGGACCGCATCTACCAGCTGGGATATCGGGACTCGGGGATGCCGGGAACGGACGCGAACAGTCATCCCGATGCGTTCTGGAATGCCGACCCGGATGAAGCCGTGGGGCGTCTCGTCGGGATTATCCGAGCCGAGAGACCCGACGTGTTCGTTTGCTACGACGAATCCAAGGGCTACGAGCATCCCGACCACATCCGCGTTCACCAGTGGGGCACTAGAGCGTTCAGGGAGGCGGGAGATGGAGATCGCTATCCCGATGCGGGTGCGCCCTGGGCACCCTCCAAGCTGTACTACTTCGCGACGTTCAGCCGAGCGCGCATGCAGAAACTGCACGACGCGGCGGTGGCGGAAGGGATCGAGAGCCCCTATGCCGGGTGGATCGAGAACTGGGACTCGCTTGGACTGGCAGAACCGGAGATCACTACTCGCATCGACGTACGGGACTTCGTCGAGGTTCGCAGCAAAGCGTTGTTGGCCCACGCGACCCAGATCGATCCCGACAGCTTCTGGTTCGCGATTCCGGATGAGATGCACGCCCGGGTCTATCCGTGGGAGGACTACACCCTCGTTGAGTCGACGGTCTCTTCAGAGGTGCCCGAGGATGATCTGTTCGCGGGTCTATGACCGCGACTGCCGGCAAAGGCGACAGCCGACAGCCAGAAGGCGACTCCTAGCGATCGGGCAGTAGAGGCAACGAGCGCGTACCCGGCGAAGGTCTGGTCCGGCCCGAGTGGGTCGATGACTATCTGCCCGACCCTCCACGTCAGCCAGCCGATCAGGGTCCCAACTCCCGCCGCGAGCAAGAGGGGGCCGGGAGCGACGCGCAGCCGCGACGTGAAATCACCCAGCAAGGTGCGGGCGTGACGCCATGCATCGAGAACCTCCGGCGGGTCGCCTCGCTCCTCGACTTCGCGGATCCGGCGCGTGGCTCCGTAGGCGAGTGGAACGAGCAGAAGCTCCAGGATCGTCACAACAACAAGGCCCAGGCGCGCACGCGTCAAATCAGCGCGTCCGACGCCGCGGACTTCTCGAAACTGAGGGAACGTCTCGATCTCGGAGTGGATCTCTCTCACCGCGAGAACGTCCTTGAAGGCGTACGAGTAAACGACCTGTATCGGGGTCGCAACGAGAGCGTAGGTGAGAAATAGCGTCGCGAGATTTCGCAGGGCAAAACTCCAAGCGCGCTCCAGCATTTGCGAATTCTGGCCTGCCCATAGGGTTTCCGCATGCGAATCCTTCTGTGGCACGGCTACCTGCTACGAGATTCAGGCTCGAACATCTACACAGCCAATCTGGCGCGCCAGTTCCGGGAGCTGGGTCACGATGTCTTGCTCCTTTGCCAAGAGCGGAACACAACGGGCCTCGATTTCGTCGATGAGGTTGCGGATCTGCGCCCGGATCGATATCCGTTTGCCGACCGATCTTGGGACGCAGGCCGATGCCGCGTGGCCCGCCCATGGATCGACGATCTGCTCCCGGTCTACGTTTACGACGACTATCCCGGGTTTCGAGTGAAGACGTTCCTGGATCTAGAGGACGCCGAGCTGGAGCGTTACACGCGACTGAATGTGGAAGCCCTCGTCGTAGCTCTCAAGGCGCATCGTCCCGATGTGTTCATTGTCGGTCACGAAGTAATGGGGCCGTTTATCGCACGCGCGGCGTGCGCCGAGGCGGGAGGCCGGTATGTAACCAAGCTGCATGGAAGCGCTCTTGAGTACGCGGTCAAACGTCAGCCCCGGTATGTGAAGTACGCGGAACTCGGGCTACGGGGAGCGCACCGCGTTGTCGGGGGAAGTGAATACATGATCTCAGAAGCGTTGAGGGTCGTGCCCGGCTGGTCGGACCAGGCCGTGGTTGTAAATCCAGGATGTGACACGGACATCTTCCAACCGCGCCCAGAGCTGAAGGCTGAACGAACAGTCGGGTTCGTGGGCAAGCTCATCGAGGCCAAGGGTGTCGGCAACTTGTTGCGTGCCTTGCCGGAGGTAAAGCACCGACCGTTGCGCGCAGTGATCGTCGGAGACGGCCCGGATGCAGGTTCATTTCATTCCTTGTGGGGCGAGCTCTCGAGCCGAGATCCGCTGGTCACTGTCGAGTTCACCGGAGCTCTCGATCACCACTCACTGGCCGCGCTCCTCCCGACCTTCGAGCTTCTGGTCGCGCCTTCTGTCGTCCCAGAGGCTTTTGGAATGGTTGTCGCCGAGGCGGCGGCCTGCGGCGTGCTACCCATCGTTCCGAATCACTCTGGGATTGCCGAAGCCGGTGCGCAGATCGAAATTGCAATCGACCGTTCCGGTTGGCTGACCTTCGATTCAAAGAATCCAGTTTCCGGCATTGCCGCGGCCATCGACCGCGTTCTAGCCGAGCCAACGGAAGCGCTGCGCGAGCTCGAGAAGCGTGCGGCGAGCTTTGCCCACGAGCAATGGTCATGGCAGGCGGTCGCTCGCAAATTGCTCGAAGTCTCAGCAGGCGGAAATGAATAGGCTGGCTGAGATGGGTCCCTTCACAGCCTCCGGCGATGAAAACCGAATGCGTTGGGATGGTCTGACCCGAGGATTCATGGAGGTGTGGTACGTAACGCTGCACCATCGCAGGACGGGAGTGGGAGCCTGGTTCCGCTACACGCTGACGGCTCCGAAAGACTCATCGCTGGAGCCCTATTGCGAGCTGTGGGCTTTCTATTTCGATCCCGAAGGTAAGCGATCATTCAGTGGGAAGAAACGGTTCGGGATCGATCGCCTGGCGCCGCGTATCGGTCGCGATGATGGCGCTCTCATCCGGATAGAGGACGCCTTTCTGTCCGAAAACCATCTCGAGGGCCAGGTGACGGCGGGCGATCGGACGCTCGCCTGGTCGCTCGACTTCCAGCCGCAACAACGGTGCTTCCAACACCTACCCGCCCAGATTCGGGACCGTGTGGCAGGCCGCGCCTCGACTCTTTGCTCGCCCAACCTCTCGGTCCCCTTCTACGGAACGATCGAACTAGATGGGGAGACTCTCGAGCTGGAGGGTGACCCCGGCTCACAGACGCACCGGTGGGGACGAGCGCACGCGCGCGCGTGGGCCTGGGCTCACTGTTCTGCATTCGACGAAGGTGATTCTGCGATCTTCGAGGGTCTCGCCGCCGTTCCGAGTCTCGGATCCCTCCCTTCGCCAACCGTCACGTTTCTCTATCTGGAACACGAGGGGCAAGCGCTGGGATTCAACGACCTGCGTCAGTCGTTGGCCGCGCGCAGTCGTTTCGAGCTGCCGACCTGGGCATTCACGGCGAAGAACGATTCTTGGAAGATCGCCGGAGCGGTGCGGGTGAAACTCGATCGCACTGTGCAGGTGCGATACGACGATCCCGACGGAACAGCCCGATACTGCGCGAACTCGGAGCTGGGGGATCTCGCGATCGAGATCTATCGGCGCGAGTCCGCGGTTTGGAGGCATCACGCGAGCCTGACCGCCACCGGCACAGCCCCGGCGGAGTTTGGCCGGCGAGATCGGTTCCTCGATCTAGAAGTCGCTTTCTGAGGGGCGCGCTCGCTGGCGCTTCAGAGTGCTTCGTCTCTTTTTCTGAGTGAGCCTTCGCTCGCTCGCGCCGGGCGGAGGCTTGCTCGGCAGCCTTTTTGTCACGGGCGTCAGAGCGTCGGCAACTATCTCTTGAAGTCGTTCGAAGACCGCGTTGCGATTGCGGAGCTGCGATCGGAATCTGTCGCTCGACAGACGAAGGGCTCCGGAGGAATCGAGTCTCCGCCCCAGATGGCTGAGAACTCGTTCGCGCTGACGGGGACCCAGGGCGCGTGACGTCGCCGGCACCCAACGCAGGTCGACTCTAGTGGCGGCCTTGTTCGCGTGTTGGCCGCCGGGGCCGCCCGAGGTCGAGAACCTCAGCTCGATCTCGTCATCGGGGATCGTCACAGAGCGCGTGACTCGTAGAGGACTCACCCCCGCAGAGCGGTCGCAAGTTCGTCGACCGTCGTAACCGGGG
>DATADF010000071.1:0-21236 GCA_036258695.1 Actinomycetota bacterium | reverse complement strand
CACGACCATGAGCGCGACCGCCATTAGGCACAAGCCCACCACTGCAGCGAGAGCACGCTCGGGACCACCGATCCGCTCGGAGATACGTGGATCCGTTCTCAGACGGTCGAGCAGATAGTCGCCTGCGATCCAACCGACGGCGGCACCGACGAGCGATTGCGCGGCCAGGGTTAGAGCAAAAGAAAGCGTCACTCGATGATGGCCAGTACCTGGCCTGCGGCAACCGTGTCTCCAGATGCCACTTGCAGCCGCGCCACGCTGCCGGAGCGAGACGCCGCGACGGTCGTCTCCATTTTCATTGCCTCCACGATCACCACAGGAGCGCCTGCCTCGACCGAGTCACCCTCCGTAACGAGGACTTTCAAGACCGTCCCCTGCATGGGAGCCAACACATCGCCCGACGCGGCAGACACCGCGTGCACAGCGGCGCTGGCCGAACGCGCCATCGCCGGGTTCCACAACGCGACCGGGCGCCCTCGAACCATCAAGACATCCCGCGGCGCGTCCCCAACCTCCTCGAGGGGTTTCAGGATGTTTTCTTCGTCAATCGTGCGCGTTGTGTGGGTGCCGCGCTTGAAAGCGTCGCTCTCCAGTAGCAGAAGATGAGCGTCGACCGTCGAGGGCACCCCGTCGATCACCATGTCCCGCAGCGCCTGGAGCATCCGGCGACGCGACTGCTCGCGATCCTCACCCCACGTAACGAGCTTCGCAATCAAAGAGTCGTATTCCGAGGGAATCGTGTCGCCGGTTGCATAGCCAGCGTCGACTCGGATCCCAGACCCGCCGGGAGGCTCGAAGCGGTCGAGTCGACCGGGCCCCGGAGCGAACCCAAGGCGCGGGTCCTCGGCGTTGATCCGGCACTCGATGGCATGACCGCGCGGCGTCAGATCCGCCTGTTGCAAGCTCAGCGCGTCGCCGGCTGCGATCTGGAGCTGACACGCGACGAGGTCGATCCCATAAACCTCCTCGGTGACCGTGTGCTCGACCTGCAGGCGGGCGTTGACCTCGAGGAAGTAGAAGTCACCCGATTCATCGACGAGGAACTCGACCGTGCCCGCGTTCTCATAACCCGCGGCCTTTGCCAGTGCGACCGCCGCGTCACCTATCGCCGACGCACGCTCGGCGAACAGCGGTGGTGGTGTTTCCTCGATCAGTTTTTGATGACGTCTCTGGAAGGAACAGTCCCTCACGCCAAGCCACAGGGCTTGCCGTCCACGCGGAGCCAAGACTTGAACCTCGAGATGCTTGGGCGCGTCGAGGTAGCGCTCCACATAGACGCGCTCGTCGCCGAAGTAAGCGCGTGCCTCACGCCTAGCGGACTCGAAGGCCGATTCCAGATCAGCTTCCGACCGCGCTACTTTCAGGCCACGGCCTCCACCGCCTCCGGCGGCCTTGATCGCGATCGGCCATCCGTGGTCGGACGCAAAAGCGGCCGCCGCCCCGTGTTCCTCGATCGGATCCAACAGTCCGGGGACTACCGGCACTCCGGCGGACTCGGCGATCCGCCGGGCCTCGATCTTGTCCCCAACCGAGCGAAGCACTTCGGCGGGTGGCCCGACCCATGCGAGCCCCGCATTGATGACCGCATCGGCGAAGGAAGCATTCTCGGACAGAAATCCGTATCCGGGGTGAATCGCTTCGGCCCCCGTTTGGCGCGCCGCGGCCAGGACCGTGTCAATTCGCAGATACGTATCGGTTGGAGCACGGCCAGGAAGGTGAACGGATTCATCCGCGGCTGCAACATGGCGCGCGTCGCTATCGGGGTCAGAAAAAACTGCGACGGACTTGATCCCGAGCTCGCGGCACGTCCGGGCCACCCGCACCGCGATCTCTCCGCGGTTCGCGATAAGAACTTTTCCGAACATCGCTCTAGCCGGCTTCGCGCACGGGGCCCGCGGTCTCCCACCGGGGTCCCGCCTTCAATGTCTTGCTGGGCAACTCGCCGGCAACCAGGCTCTGAGCAAGACGGGCGGCCGCAATGAGTCGGTCGAAGTCGATTCCAGTCGCGATGCCCATGTCGGTCAGCATGTGCACGAGGTCTTCGGTTGCGACGTTGCCGGTCGCCCCCTCTGCGAAGGGGCTCCCGCCCATGCCCCCTATTGAGGAATCAAAGTAGTCCACCCCCAAATCGAGCGCGGCCAGAACGTTCGCCAAACCGGTTCCGCGTGTGTCGTGGAAGTGCATATTCAGTCGCAGCTCGGGCAACTTCGTTCGCAGCTCGTCCACCAGATCGCGCACGCGCCGCGGAGTCGCCATCCCGGTCGTGTCTCCGAAAGATATGGCGCTGATTCCCATATCCATGAGGCGTCGCGACAGCTCGACGACCGTGGAGGGATCGACGTCGCCTTCGTACGGAGAGCCAAACGCCGTGGAGATCGTGCCCTCGACCGGGATCCCAGCCTCCTCACCGGCCGATGCAACCGCCGCGACATCTACAAGCGAATCCTCCACGGTCTTTCCCACGTTCTTGAGGTTGTACGAGTCGGTGACCGCGATGAACACCTGAAGCCCATCGACCCGCGCCTCGATGGCGGTCTCGGCGCCGCGAAGATTCGGGACCAAGGCCGAATAGAACACCTTCGGCTTTCGTTCGATCCCGTTCCAGACTTCTAGCGCATCTGCCATTTGAGGAACAGCCTTCGGGGACACAAAGGAGACGGCCTCGATGTAAGGGATTCCGCTGTCGCCCAGCGTGTCGATCAGCTTGATCTTGTCCGCGGTGGAGATGTCTGCTTTCTCGCTCTGTATTCCGTCGCGCGGTCCGACCTCGCGAATGCTTACGATCTCGGGCCAGCTCAGCGATTCGCCCAATTCGGCTCCCGTTTCTCATTGAACGCCGCTATTCCCTCGGCCCGGTCCTCGCTCGTGATGACCTTTGCCCATGCGTCGTTTTCCAGCTCGAGACCGTCGCTCAGCGGAGTCCCGAAAGCGGCGTCGAGAGCCGATTTGGCGGCCCTCACCGCAACCGGAGACGAGCGGGCAACGCGTTCGGCTAGGGCCCGTGTCCGGTCCTGTAGGTCCACTCGAGCACAGACTTCGGCTACCAATCCCAGTCTGTACGCCTCCCCGGCATCGATCCGCTCGCCGGTGAAGATCATCTGCTTCGCACGCGCGATCCCAACCCTGAGGGGAAGCAGTTGTGTGCCGCCCCCCGCGGGAATCAGCCCGACCGTCGCCTCCGGCAGCCCGAAGACCGCATCGTCCGAAGCAACGATCAGATCGCACGACAGTGCCAGCTCGAAGCCTCCGCCCAGCGCGAAGCCAAACACCGAGGCGATAGAGGGCTGCGGCAGGTCGCGTACGGCGCTGAACAACTCGCGAACTTGCCGACGATTGCGATGGAAAGCCTCGATGTCGAAGCCGGCGCGCTCCTTCAGGTCGGCACCGACGCAAAACGCTTTCTCTCCCGCGGCCGCGAGCACGACAACCCACACCTCTTGTTCTGTCGCCAAAGCCCGCAATTTGCCGGCGAGCTCATCCGCGAGCGCTCCCGATATGGCATTCAGAGCCTCAGGTCGCTCGAGACGAACAGTAGCTATCCGATCGGCACGACTAATCGTTACAAACGGGCCCGTCAAACCGGCGGGACTCCATGTCGTCGTTCGCTGAAGTGACGGTCCTTGCGCTCCGCCGATTGCAGCCGCCTGACGATCTCGGATCTCAACTCGTCGGGGTCCACGATGGTATCGACGATGTTCTCGGATGCGAGGTGATGAATGTCGATGTCGGTTTCATACTCGGCTCTCTTCTCCTCGATGAACCGGGCTCGCTCTGCGTCATCCTCGATGGCTTGAATCTTGTTGAAGTACACGGCGTTGATCGCCGGCTCCGGACCCATGACGGCGATGCGCGCGCTCGGAAGTGCGATCGTCGCATCGGGCTCGAATCCAGGTCCGGCCATCGCGTAGAGCCCGGCCCCGTACGCCTTACGGACCACCACGCAGAGCTTCGGGACCGTCGCCTCCGACACGGCGGTGATCATCTTGGCTCCGTGCCGGATGATGCCTTGCCGCTCGACTGCGGTTCCGATCATGAAACCGGGCACGTCGGCGAGGAAGACCAGCGGGATGTTGAAGGCATCGCAAAGCCAGATGAACCGCGCCGCCTTGTCCGCGCTATCCACGAAGAGCACGCCACCCTTCGTCGCCGGTTGATTGGCGACGATCCCGACGGCGCGGCCCTCGATCCGAGCGAGGCCGACGATCAATTCCTTGGCGAAGTCGGGCTTGATCTCGAAGAAGGACGCCTCGTCGATGAGACCGGCAATCAGCGAATACATGTCGAACGCGACACCCTCGTTCTGCGGCACCAGGTCCTTCAACGACTCACGCAGGGCCGGGGGACGCGCTTCGACCATCGGCGGAGCATCGCGGAAGCTTTGCCCGAAATAAGCGAGATACCCCTTGCACGCGTCGATTGCTTCCTTGTCGTCGGCCACCACGAGGTCGCCACATCCCGAGACCTCACAGTGCATCCGAGCGCCCCCCATTTCCTCCAGCGTCACGCGCTCGCCGATCACTTCTTCGGCCATGCGCGGAGATCCGAGGTACATCGAGGCGTTTCCTTCGACCATGAAAACGACGTCACAGAACGCGGGTATGTACGCGCCTCCCGCCGCCGAGGGCCCAAACAGACAGCAGACCTGCGGAACGCGTCCCGAGGCCTGCACCTGGTTGTAAAAGATTTTCCCGGCACCCCGCCGTCCCGGAAAGAGATCGACTTGATCGGTGATACGCGCGCCGGCCGAATCGACCAGATAGACGATCGGGTGCTCGTGCTTTCGCGCCAGTTCGATGATCCTGATGATCTTCTCCACGGTGCGGGCACCCCACGAGCCGGCTTTAACTGTGGGATCGTTCGCCATCACCGCGACCGGTCGGCCGCCCAGCTCGCCGACACCGGTCACAACACCGTCCGCAGGAAGGTCCCCGGCCAAGGCATTTACGAGCAATCCGTCTTCCACGAAACGATCCGCCGAATCCAAGAGCAGAGCAAGACGCTCGCGTACAAAAAGCTTTCCCTGCTCTGCCAGCTTCTCGTGATACTTGCGTGCGCCTCCCGAAAGGGCTCGCTCGGTCGCGGCCATCAATTCGGCGTTGACATCTCGTTCAGTCATTCGAGGCAAACTCCTGCTCTCGGCGCCGCGCCTTTTGGTGCTGGAATCCTCGAAGCATCCTACGGCCGCACCGCGCGCTCACTCAGGCGGAACGAATCTGTTCGATCTCTCCTGCATAGACCGTGCTGGTTCCGCGGGAGTCGACGACCTCGAGCGCACCCGACGTAAGGAGGCGCGTCGCTCTTCCTTGAACAGTGTTTCCCTCGGGCCACTTCACGATGACCTCTTGACCAAGGATCGCGGAGCGCGCCGAGGCAAGCTCTACGAGGCCGGGCTTCCTCTCCTCTTCCACGACCATTGGATAGAGCTGCTCGAAAGCGGCGATCACGCGCGCGAGAAGAATCGTGCGCGACACCGAAGGATTTTCCTTGCCGGAACGCTCGAGTTCGATTGCGAGACTGGTCGCCGTCGACTCGAGATCCTCGGGGAGTTCGTCTGTCGACCAGCCCACGTTGATGCCGAGACCGGCTATCGCCGCGTCCAGCTTGGAAGCCGTGACCCGAGTCTCAACCAGGATGCCGGCAACCTTTCGACCCCCGAGGGTGACATCGTTGGGCCACTTCAAAGCCGGACGCAGACCCGTGACCTCCTCGATGCCTTGGGCGCAGGCAACACCCAACGCAGTAGGCAAGAGACCCAAGCGGCCGACCGATACCGGGGGACGAAGGACGAGGGAGAACTGCAATAGCTTGGCCGGTTGCGACGTCCAATCGCGCGCCTTGCGCCCGCGCCCTGCGGTTTGGTGATCGGCCACTACGAGGGCACCCTCGGGAGCTCCCTCGGCGGCCCACTCCAGCGCGACTCGGTTCGTGGAATCGATCTCGTCGAAGTACTGGAGTGGTCGACCGAAACGACCGAGGAGGGAGTACTCGATGCCCTCACTTCTGAGGTCGCCTGCCATCACGCCACTAGGATAGGTGCGATGTTCAAGAAGGTACTCGTCGCAAATCGCGGCGAGATCGCTATCCGCGTAATGCGTGCGTGTCGAGATCTCGATATCAAATCGGTCGCCGTTTATTCCGATCTCGATGCCGAAGCTCCGCACGTCCGCTACGCGGATGAGGCGTACCGGATAGGCCCGGGCCCGGCATCGGAGTCCTATCTGAAAGTCCCGGCGATCCTGGAAGCGGCGTCGCGCGCGAATGTCGACGCCGTACATCCAGGCTACGGATTTCTCGCAGAGAACGGAGCCTTCGCCCGAGCTGTCGGCGAAGGCGGATTCACTTGGATCGGGCCCGCTCCGGAAGTCATCGAAGGCATGGGCGACAAGGTGGCGGCGCGGCGGGCGGCTACGGATGCCGGCGTCGCGACGGTGCCGGGAACCGCTGATCCGGTCGGCGATGCCAAGGAAGTAGAAGCTTTCGCGCGCGAGCATGGCCTTCCCGTAGCCATCAAGGCGTCCGCCGGAGGAGGTGGGAAGGGCTTTCGCGTCGTTCGTACCGAGGACGAGATCCCCGACGCACTCGCAGGGGCCGCGCGCGAGGCCGAGGCGTACTTCTCCTCGCCCGAGGTCTACATCGAGCGTTACCTCGAACGACCCCGCCACATCGAGATCCAGGTCCTTGGCGATGCCACCGGAGCGATCTTGTCCTTCCCGGAACGCGACTGCTCGCTGCAGCGGCGGCATCAAAAGCTGATCGAGGAATCGCCATCGCCGGCGCTGGACCCCGATGTCCGGGAAGCCATCATGGAGGCGGCGGCGCGCGTCTCCAAGCAGGTCGGGTATCGCAACGCGGGGACGTGTGAGTTCTTGCTCGATGCGGACGGCCGCACCTTCTACTTCCTCGAGATGAACACCCGCCTGCAGGTCGAACACCCGGTCACCGAGCTGGTTACGGGATTCGATCTCGTCAAAGCCCAGCTGCTAGTCGCTGCAAACGAACCGATCGAGTTCTCCCAAGACGACATCGAACTCCGGGGTCATGCGATCGAGTGCCGGATCAACGCCGAGAACCCCGCGAAGAACTTCCTGCCTGCTCCCGGAGACGTCGGCGCCTATGAAGAACCGAGGGGGCCCGGCGTGCGTGTCGACTCAGGCGTCGAAGCGGGCGGAACGGTTCCTCAGGCGTACGACCCCTTGGTCGCCAAGCTGATCACGTACGGGGC
Source organism: Actinomycetota bacterium (assembly GCA_036258695.1). Taxonomy (GTDB): domain Bacteria; phylum Actinomycetota; class CADDZG01; order CADDZG01; family WHSQ01; genus DATADF01. The sequence goes on along the minus strand of DATADF010000071.1, from coordinate 14,014 downwards.
GACGCGCGATGAGGCCCGCCGCCGCATGCTGCGCGCCTTGGGCGAATATCGGATCGAGGGCATCAAGACCACCATCCCGTTCCATCGCTTGATGCTGGCGGACGAGCGCTTTGTAGTCGGCGACTATCACACCGGGACGGTCGAGCGGGAGCTGGATCTCTCTGGGCTGGCCGAGCCTCCGGCGGCCAAACCTCAACCCGGTCGTCCCGTAATGACCCAACGAACACTTCATGTGGAGGCCGATGGGAAACGCTTCGACGTGGTCGTGCGCGCGGAAATGGACGAACTCGTTCCGCGCCGTAAACCGCAGCCACCCGAGAAAGTTGGCCATCTCGCGGGTGGCGGGACGGAGACCTTGTCGGCACCAATGCAGGGAACGATCGTGAAGGTGCTTGTTGAAAAGGGTCAGCAGGTCGAAGCAGGAGAGCCAGTCTGCATCCTCGAGGCCATGAAGATGGAGAACTCGATCCTGGCCCACGTCGCGGGAAAGGTCGAAGAATTGAATGTCGCGCCGGGTCAATCGGTAGAGACCGGCGCCACCATTGCGCTGATTCGCTAGCGAAACTCCTGCAAAGCCGAACTTCTACAAACACATCTCGTATAAGAGATGCCGGGCCCGAAGAATCCCCGGTCCGCGACCTTCACGCCGTGACGTTCGTTAGGTAGGAGATGCCCCTGATACTCACGCGCCGCGCCGGCGCCGCTTTGCTTGGACTGCTCGTCATCGTCGGCATCCTGGCCGCAGCCCCATCCGCCCGGGCCCAGAGCGGGCGCGTCATCCGGTTCTCGCTCGAGCCGCGCGTTATCGACGCCGATTCCACGCAGCCGATAGCGCTTGTGGCAGTGACCGACGGCGCCGATTCCGCCGAGATCCGCCTGCTGGACGGAACGAGCATTCCAATGAGCTCGATCGGAGCCTCGACCTTCGGAGCGTCCCTGTCGGCCGCTCAGGCCCTTCGCGGATATAAGACCGGCGAGCTCCATAACCTGATCGGCTCGATCCTGACTTACGACTCCGGCATTCGTACGGACAGCGTCGGCCTCGAGATCAATGTGCGGGACTCGACGATGCCCGACGTCCCGATCAGCGCCCGCAGCTCCGACGTGCAGACTTCCCCTCACGTCATCAACCTGCGCTACGACACGCTGTACTCCGGTGACCCCAATCCCGAGAATGTCATGAAGACCTTCTACAGCCGCTTTGCCGATGACTTCGACTTCGCGTTCATCGTGTCGCAGGAACGCTTCGCAGGCGTCGGCTTCTCGTCGCGCTACGAGCCCGTGAGCAACGACGTGCGCGGGATCGGCGATGGGATCTTCAATCGCGGCCCCCAATACGGCAGCGCCGGCGAGCTCGAGGGCATCGTGCTGGTCCCGAATGACAACACGTTCGACCTGGCGGGCTATCTCGCGCTCCACGAGGTGGGCCACCGCTGGATGAACCACCTGAATCTCCCCCGGCTCGCACCCGCCGCGGTGCACTGGCCTCGTTCAGACCTGCTGCACGGAATCATCGGTGGAGGAACCGGCACACAACTCGGCTATTTCGACTTCGACTTCGTGCCTCTCGGAGGCGGCAGCTACCAGCTGGAGCGCGGCGGGGCTCGCGGCTACAACGACCTCGAGCTGTACCTGATGGGCATGCTGGCGCCGGAGGACGTCGGAACGCATTTTGTCTTTGACAACCAGAGCCAGCCACCGGAGGGCGACGGCGTCATTTGGTCCGGCCCGGTGACGCATTTCGCGATCAACGATGTCATAGGCACCGACGGCACACGGGAGCCCGGTGTGAGCTCGTCGCAAAAAAACTTCAGGGTCGCGGCGATCGTTCTGAGTCACGGGGAGCTGCTGTCCCCAACCGAGATGGCGTTTTTCGATCACATGGCCGCGCGCGCGGAAGCTCGTGAACGCTTCACCGTGCGGACGCCGACGGACCCGTTTCATGTTGCAACGCGCGGGGTGGGAACGCTCACCTCGGCACTCGCGGAGCCGGGAGCCCCGGAGATCCGTAGCTTCGAGCCTGACAGCGGGCAGCCCGGGGCCGGAGTCGTCCTGCGAGGCAGCAATTTGATCCGTGCGACCGAGGTGCGCTTCGCGGGGACACGGGCGAACTTCACCGTCGATTCAAACGGGCAGCTAACGGCGGTCGTGCCGAGCGGAGCCTCGTCTGGGCGAATCTCGGTCACGACCCCTTCGGGCACCAGCACGTCGTCCGCGAGCTTCAACGTTGGCGGCAGTGTGAAGACACACGCTCGTCAGATCTCTCTGCGACTCGTGCGCGGTTCCGGTCGCTTGGAGGCCAGGGGGACCGTTTCGGTCGACGACGGGTTTGCAAACTGCTACGGCTCGGTGACGGTAAAGATCGCCCGTCGCTCGAATGGGATCTGGACGCGCATCGCAACGGTAGCCACGACGAGCACAGGCTCCTACTCCGCCACCATTGCAAACCGCCGCGGCACGTATCGCGCCACCGCCCCTCGGTTCTCATTGTTCTCGGGCCACGTGTGCACCCGCGCCACTACGCGCGCCAGGTTGCGGTGAGCGTCTAGCGGGCCAGCGAGAGCACCAGGCCGGTCTGGCCCAGGTGATAGGTCACGATGATCGCGAGCGGCGCCCATCTCTCAGCTCGGACAAAGCGCGTGTACCCGATGAGTGAATCCGAGAGAACGAACAGGCCGGCACCCCAATACGCCGCCCAGGCGGAGCCGCGGGGAAAGTTCCCCTGATCCAGCGTCGATGCGGCGCTGACCCACATGGCGGTGATTGCGAGCGCGTAAGCGAGGACGGGAAGGGCGAAACCCGTCTTGCCCGTATCACGCATCCCCCGGAGCAGGCGCAGATAGATCAGCACTCCGAATAGACCGATGCCGATCGCCGGACCTGCAAGTTGCACATCGCTGCCTTGAGGTAAGCCGAAGAGCGCCACGACATAGCAGATATGTGCGATCAGGAATGCGGCGAGCCCGTGAAGAAAGTAGTCGCGCGGCAGCATCAGGAACACGTCGCCGATAGTTGAGAACACCAGCGCGGCGAGGATGCCCCAGAGCTGGCGATCGGGCGCCTCGGAGCCGATCACGGCCGCAGCCACGAGGAGCGCCCCCATGGTCGCTGGCTTGAGGAAGTACTCGGCGCGCTTGTTGTCCCGCGCGACGGCAACCCAGTCGGCTACCGCGAAACCGAGCGCGGGAATGAGCAGCCCTATGGGCATTACGGAACCTAGGCGTCGGGCGGCAGACCGGTGATCTCGATACCGGCGCGATCGATCCCGTAGCGGTGGTTGATACCCACCAACAAAGCGGTGAGAGGCTCGACAAGACGCGCGTTCGAGAGGGGGCCTGCATCGACGAATCGCAGATTCGGGATGGCCTCCACCAACAAGCGCACCCGTTCTTTTCCGTCTTTAGCTCCGCACACCAACACGTCGCCCTCCAGTGAAGTGTCGAGCTCGTTCAGCGCCGCCGCGGCGAGAGAGTGAAACGCAGCGCAGAGCCGGATTCCCTTTGGCAGCAAGGCCTTCGCCTGCTCCGCGGCGGAGCCATCCCACACGCCAAGCACTTGCGTCGCCTTGCCACCGACCGCCGCCGCCACCGGGACCGTGCAATCGATGACCAGGGCTCCGTCCCGAAAATGCTCGGCGAGCGACTTATAGATAGCCGCCTGTCCGGCGAAGGGAACCGTCACGCACACGATGTCCGATGCGGCAACGGCATCCGAGTTCTCGAGCCCCTGCACCCGGGCGCCGGCAACCAGGGCCTTCAGGTTCTGCGCGGCTTCATCGGCACGGCCCTTGTCGCGTGAGCCGACCACGATCTCGATCCCGGCTTTCGCCCAGCGGCACGCGAGCCCAAATCCCTCGTCCCCGGTCCCACCGACGACCGCAACGCGTTCAATCGGCATTAGATCGCTCGGGGTTCGTACTCGCCGAAGACCTCGCGCAGGACGTCCGATACTTCGCCCAGCGTCGCGTGCGCTGCCAGCGCGTCCCGCATTGGATAGAGCAGGTTGTCGCGGCCGCGGGCCGCCTCCTCGAGAGACTTCAGCCCCGCGTCCACCTCGGCCTGGTCACGCTCCTGCTTCACGCGCTGCAGCCGGTCGAGCTGGCGGGCGAGCAGTTCCTGATCGACCGATTGCAGCTGAACCGGCTCTTCGACATCTTCTACAAACCGGTTGACGCCGACGATAGTGCGATCTCCGCCCTCGATCCCCTGCGCGATTCGGTATGCGGACTCCTCGATCTCTTTCTTCATCCAACCGGACTCGATGGCCTCGACGGCACCGCCTTGTCCGTCGATGCGGTCGACGTAGTCGCGGGCGCGTTCCTCGATCTCGGTCGTCAAAGACTCGATAAACCAGCTTCCGCCCAGAGGATCGACGGTGGCCGGGATGCCGGACTCGTAGCCCAACACCTGCTGGGTTCGCAGCGCGATCCGCGCCGCGTTCTCGCTCGGAAGGGCGAGCGCCTCGTCGTATGAGTTCGTGTGCAACGACTGAGTGCCGCCGAGAACTGCAGCGAGACCCTCCAGCGCGGTTCGCACAATGTTGTTCTCGGGCTGCTGTGCGGTGAGGGTTGCCCCGCCGGTTTGAGTATGGAACCGGAGCATCAAGGCTCGTGGATTCTGGGCCTTGAAACGTTCTTTCATGACCCTCGCCCACAAGCGACGGGCAGCGCGGAACTTGGCGATCTCCTCGAAGAAGTTCATGTGGCAGGCAAAGAAGAAGGACAGTCGTGGCGCGAACTCGTCCACGTCGAGCCCGGCTTCTATCGCCGCCTCGACATAAGCAATCCCGTCGGCGATAGTGAACGCGACCTCCTGAACGGCGGTGCAGCCCGCCTCTCGCATGTGATAGCCCGAGATCGAGATGGTGTTCCAGCGAGGCAGTTCCCTGCGACAGTAGGCGAAGAGGTCGGTGACGATCCGCATCGAGGGCCGCGGTGGATAGATGTAGGTCCCGCGGGCCGTGTATTCCTTCAGGATGTCGTTCTGGGTCGTGCCGGTGATATCGCCCTTCGACACGCCTTGGCCGGTCGCGACCAACTCATAGAGGAGTAGCAGAATGGACGCGGTCGCGTTGATCGTCATAGAGGTCGAGACATCGCCGAGGGGGATCTCGTGGAGCAATGTCTCCATGTCGGCGAGCGAGTCGATCGCGACCCCAACCCGTCCTACCTCCGCGGCGGCTCGGGCATGGTCCGAGTCGAACCCCATCTGCGTCGGTAGATCGAAGGCCACGGAGAGCCCCGTCTGTCCGGCACCGAGCAGATAGCGAAACCGGGCGTTGGTCTCTTCCGCGCTGCCGAAGCCCGCGTACTGCCGCATCGTCCACAAACGATCCCGATACATGCCGGGGTATATGCCGCGCGTGTACGGAAAGTCGCCGGGTTCGCCGAGATCGTTCTTCGGATCAAAGCGCGCCGCGTCGGGCCCGTAAACCGGCTGTATCTCGATGCCGGAATCGGTCGTGTGTTCTTGGGTCACAATCACCATGCTAGGGCAGGTGCCCGACCGTTAGGATTCGCCGCACTCATGGCCACGGTCGAAGACATCTATCGCAAACACAAGCCCAAAGCCTTCACTCCCGAACGCAGACCTTCCCCGGCGGAGGTCTGGTGGTGGCTGTTCATGCGTGTGTCGGGCGTGATCCTGTTGTTCCTAGTTCTCATACATCTGTACGTCATGCACTTGATGGGTGAGGGCGTCGAGCGCGTGGACTTTGCATTCGTCGCCGCGCGGTGGAGTTCGGTCGGGTGGAAAACGTTTGATTGGTTGATGCTGTTTCTGGCGCTGCTACACGGAACCAACGGCCTGCGCATCGTGATCGATGACTACGTCTCCTCGCCTGCCGGACGCACGGTGATCAAAGGAACCCTCTACACGATCGCCTTCATCCTCATGATCATGGGCACGGCCGTGCTGGTCACCTTCGACGCGCGCGGCTGAGAGGACTCTGATTGGACCGGGATTAGTGGCCCGCTACCACACCTTCGATGCGGTGATAGTCGGGGCCGGGGGGGCCGGGCTGCGTGCCGCACTCGAGGCCGGGCAGCGCTGCAAGACGGCCGTCATCAGCAAGCTCTATCCCACTCGGTCGCATACGGGAGCGGCACAGGGCGGCATGTGCGCTGCGCTCGCGAACGTAGAGGAGGACTCGTGGGAATGGCATGCCTTTGACACGGTCAAGGGATCGGACTTTCTCGCCGACCAGGACGCGGTCGACATCATGTGCAAGGAAGCCGTCGACGCCGTCCTGGAGCTAGAGCGAATGGGTCTTCCGTTCAATCGCACCGAAGACGGCAAGATCGATCAACGACGATTCGGAGGCCATACTCGCAATCACGGCGAAGCCCCAGTCAAGCGGGCTTGCTACGCGGCCGACCGCACTGGTCACATGATTCTTCAAACGCTCTATCAGCAGTGCAACAAGCACGGAGTCGAGTTCTTCAACGAGTTCTTCCTTCTGGATCTCTTGATCGTCGATGGGGTGGCCGCGGGCGTCATTACCTACGAGATCGCGACCGGTGAGATCCACGTCTTCCGCTCGAAGTCCGTCCTGCTCGCAACCGGAGGCTACGGGAAGATCTTCAAGATCACCTCGAACGCGCACACGCTCACGGGGGATGGGCCCGCGGTCGTCTATCGCAACAGGCTCCCGCTCGAAGACATGGAGTTCTTCCAGTTCCATCCGACCGGCCTCTACGGGCTGGGAATCCTGCTGTCGGAGGCGGCCCGCGGCGAGGGCGGCATCCTGCGGAATGCGGACGGTGAGAGGTTCATGGAGCGCTACGCCCCCACGATCAAGGACCTCGCCCCGCGTGACATGGTCTCGCGCGCCGAGCATTTCGAGATCAAAGAGGGCCGCGGGTGCGGACCCAAGAAGGACTACATTCTCCTCGACCTCACGCACCTCGATCCCGAGGTGATTGAGCGAAAGCTCCCGGACATAACGGAGTTCGCCCGCACCTATCTCGACGTCGAGCCTCTGAAGGAGGGGGTGCCGATCGTCCCCACCGCGCACTACGCGATGGGCGGGATCCCGACGAACACGAGAGCCGAGGTGCTTCGAAACCACGAAGGCGAGATCGTGCCGGGCCTTTACGCGGCCGGCGAATGCGCCTGTGTCTCGGTTCACGGCGCCAATCGGCTGGGAACGAACTCGTTGCTCGACATCGTCGTCTTCGGACGTCGAGGCGGTCTCGAGATGGCCGAGTTCGCCAATGCCAATCCTCTTCAGGATGTTCCCGATGAAGTCGAGGCCTCGACGGAGGACTTCCTCAATGCGGCAATGGACGGGGACAGCAAGGAGGCCACCGCGGATATTCGCCAGATCCTTCAGGAGGAGATGATGGACAGGGCATCGGTCGTGCGCTCCGAGGAATCGCTATCGCTCATGCTCTCGACGATCCGCGACCTTCGCCCCTACTACCAAAACTCCCGGGTACGCGACCGCAGCAAGGTTTTCAACACGGAGCTCGTGGAGCATCTCGAACTGGGTTTCTTGCTGGACATGGCGGAGGCGCTGGTCATCTCCGCCCGAGCACGCACCGAGAGCCGCGGCGGCCATTACCGCGAAGACCACACCCTTCGCGAGGACGAGCACTGGCTGAAGCACACGTTCATCACAAAGCAGCCGGACGGCTCGACCAGTTTGGCTTACAAAGATGTCACGATGGGCAGGTACATCCCCGTCGAGAGGAAGTACTGATGGATGTAGCTCTGCGGCTCCTTCGCTTTAACCCCGAGACGGACTCGGAACCCCATTTCGAGGACTACACGGTGCAGGCTGAGCCGATGGATCGTCTTCTGGACTGTCTTCATCAGGTGAAGTGGTACCAGGATGGCTCTCTCGCGATGCGGCGGTCCTGTGCGCACGGAATCTGCGGCTCCGATGCGATGGTCGTAAACGGCGTCAACGCGCTCGCTTGCAAGGTACTCGTCAAGGATTTGGCGCAGCCGATAACCGTCGAACCGATCCGTGGGCTTCCACTGATCAAGGACTTCGTCGTCGATATGGAGCCATTCTTCGCCGGATATCGGGCCGTCAAGCCATGGCTGATCACGGACGAGCACGAGCGGGAGCCCGACCGGGAGCGGTTGCAGACTCCCGAGGAGCGGGAGCGCTTCGACGACACCACCAAATGCATCCTGTGCGCGGCATGCACGACTTCATGCCCGATCTTTTGGTCGGATGAGGAGTACGTGGGTCCGGCCGCAATAGTGAACGCCCACCGCTTTATCTTCGACTCGCGCGATCGGGGATCTCAGGAGCGTCTCGAGATCCTCTCGCAGAAGGATGCCGCCTTCAAATGCAGGACAGTGTTCAACTGCAGCGCCGCATGCCCCCGCGGGATCAAGGTGACGATGGCCATCCAAGAGGTCAAGCGGGCCGCGTTGTTCGAATCGTTCTAACGGGCTCGCGGTGAGGTTCGCCCGCCGGTTCCTTCTCGTCATCGTCCTTGCCTGCATCGCCTATCCGCTCGGTCTCGGATTTCAGATCTGGCAGCAGTCGCATCGCGACGAGCTGGCCGGCGCGGACGCGATCGTCGTGCTCGGGGCCGCGCAGTACGACGGGAAGCCGTCCCCGGTATTTCGCGCCCGACTGGATCACGCGGCCTACTTGTACAACGAGGGTTTCTCGGGACGCGTGATCGTCACGGGCGGGAAGCAGCGCGGCGATCGGTTCACCGAGGCCGAAGCCGGTCGCCAATATCTAATCGAGGCCGCGGTCGAACCGGAAGACATCCTCGAGGAACCCGAGGGGCGGACCACACTCCAGAGCCTCGAGAACGTCAAGTCGCTTGCCGAGCTCAACCGAATCGCTTCCTTGCTTCTGGTCTCCGATCCCCTTCATTCCGAACGCATCAAACGTATCGCGGAGGACCTCGGCTTCCAGGAGGTGTACACGAGCCCGGCCTCCTATCTGGAGCTGCAGCGCAGCCGTCTTACCAAGGCCAAGGAGTTATTGCGTGAGGTCGCCTCTCTGATGGCCTACGAGCTTTTCGGTCGCTAGTTAAAGCGGCGTCGGGAGAGTGGGCGTGCGCGCCTTCCCCTTGAGGGATCCCGATAGCTTCGTGCCGTCGGCGGCGACATCGACGGAGCTCACCTCGACCGGAAAAACAACGACCTTAGAGCTGAGCCCGCGGATCTTTTTCGTGCGGCCCTTTCCAAAAGAGATCGACTTCAGCCTCTGCCCCGAACCCTCCTTGGCCGCCTCGGACACGATGATCTCGCCTGGTCGACAATGGTCCAGTAGCCGGGCCGTCAGATTGACGTCGTGCCCGAGCATGTCGTCCTCTTCGATCAGCGGCTCGCCGGTGTGAACCGCAGTTCGTAGCTTGATATCAAACGATTCGTCTTTTTCGTGCTCTCGCTGGATCGCATCTCGAAGGCCGACAACGGCTCGGATCGCCCGCGAGGCGGAAGGGAACGCCAGCAGGAACCCATCTCCCAACTGCTTCACCAGCTCACCCTGTGTTCCCCGCAAGGCCCGCTCGACCAACACATTCAACCGATTGATGAGGGCGAGAGCTGCCTCGTCTCCTCGTTCCTCGGTCAGCGTCGTGAACCCCGCAACATCCATAAACACAATCGCAACCGTCTTCCCACGCGCGATATGGGCCAGCTTTTGATTCGAGCCTTCGTCCGCGGTCGCCAGACTCGCCAGTAAGCGAGAGCTTCTGAGACCCAGTTTCCCGAGCTTCGAGGGTCGTCGACGCACCGCTCTCTCGAGCACGGGCTCGATTGCGCCTGCGGCTTCGACGACCATCTTGAGAGGGCCGGTCTGATCGGCCTTCTCTCGTAACAAACCCGTCACATAGGGCTTGAACTCCGGGTCTCCCCTCAATGCCGCCAATACAGCTTTGCTCAATCGCACCATCAGACGAGCCTAACGGGGACGTTCGCGTTGACGACAGCTAATTCCCCTTCTACAGGAGGTACGGAAGTAGCCTGAACACGTGCTCACAAGCCGCCGTAGAACGCCATTTCTGGTTGCGGGCGTTTTCATCGCGATTATCTGCATCGCTATCTTGCGACTGCCAGATATCGGTCTCGTTCAATTCGAACGTAGGCGCGTTCTCACCTCAGCGCAGGCTGGCTGGGCCTATCGCCTACTTGTCCTGGCTGCGATCGCGCAACTGTTTTACGGGGGCTTTCGTTTACTGCGCGTCGAGCGGGTCGCGAACGAGCTGGAGTCCGGCGAACTTTTGGGGACGGCGGGTGAGGAGCGCGTCGTCACACGCTTGGCGCGAACCGCTGCTTTCATGGCCGTCCTAACGGTGGTCTATGGAATTGCGTCGCTGGCGGTCACAGGCGAGCGCGGCGGATTCTGGCTCTTTGCGTTTCTCGCGCTCACGCAGGGGGCGTGGTACTACCGCGAGGTAGGTGTGATCGCCCACTGGCTGGAGCTGCGCGGGGAGACGAGCCGGGAACTGGCGCCGACGTGGACCGGCGCGCCGCAGGATTACGTCCCGCCACTCGCGCGCTCGCTGATCCAGGGACCACCGGCCAAGACTGAGTGAGCGGCATCGGGGGGCGGGCGCGAAGCGCGCCCGAAGCGACCGCGATCGTGTCGTTCGAAAGGACGCTCACGTTCGGTGAGCTCAACGACCGCCAAAGTCGTCTCGTCGGTGCGCTGACAACCGCCAAGCTGAAGAAGGGCGATCGCATAGCGGTCCTATCGACCAACCGCCCCGAGTTTCTCGAGGTGAGCAGCGGGGCGCTGCGCGCGGGCATCGTCCCGGTGCTCATCAATCCCCTGTTGACCAATCCGGAGATCGCGTACCAACTCGAGGACAGCGGAGCTCGATGGCTATTCGCCGACCGGCCGATCGATCCGGGTCCTCGAACGTATTCCGTCGTTACGTTCGGCGATGCTTACGAGCGCCTCCTGCACGACAGCACCCCCGGTGAGGTCGCCGACCACACGCTCGGTCGGCCAATGCACTACACATCTGGAACCACGGGCACCCCCAAGGGAGTCTGGGTGGACCCGGTCAACGAACGCCGGGCGGCGGCGTTATCTGCGGACTTTCGTCACATGTGGCAACTGACATCCGACGACATCCACCTCGTCTGCTCACCGCTGAGTCACTCGGCACCACATCGCTTTTCCGTTCGCACCTTGGAGAGCGGGGGCACGGTCGTCCTCCAAGGAAAGTTCGAAGCCGAGGGGTCGCTCGCTGCGATAGAGCTATTCAGTGCGACGACGACATTCATGGTACCGACGCACCTCGAGCGGATCTTTCGGCTCGGCGCAGCCAGACTGCGCCGTTACGACGTCAGCTCCTTGCGGCTCCTCGCACACGCGGGGGCACCTATTCGGGAGCAGACGAAGCGCCGCGCGCTGAGCTTCTTTCCTGAGAGTTCCGTCTGGGAGTTTTACGGCTCGACGGAGGGCCAGGCGACCCGCATCTCGGCATCGGAGTGGATGCAGAAACCCGGCAGCGTGGGGCTGCCGCGCCCTCGCGCTCGCATTGTGATCACAGGTGAGGGCGGACGCGAAGTCCCTTCAGGAGAAGTGGGAGAGGTGTGGATCGATGATCCCCGCATCGAGCGTTTCAAGTACTGGCGCGATCGCGACAAGACTGAAGCTGCTTGGAAAGGCTCTGCCTTCACGGTCGGCGACCTCGGCTGGGTGGACGACGACGGGTATCTGTTTCTCTCCGGACGCAAGCACGACACGATCATCACCGGCGGCGTAAACGTCTACCCGCAAGAGGTTGAGGAGGTCCTGGTCTCGCATCCCGCTGTGAGCGAGGCAGTGGTCTATGGGCGTCGTAACCCGGAGTGGGGCCAGGAGGTGTGTGCGCTGGTGGTACCTGCCTACGGGCAGCCACTCGACCCCGCGGCGCTGAAGAAGTGGGCCCGCCAGCGTCTCGCGAGCTTCAAGACCCCCCGCCGCATCGAGATAGTCGACGAACTCCCGCGTACGGAATTCGGCAAGATCCGCCGCCCCACATGACTCGATGACAACCGCGGTGAGCGAGAGCGGTCCTCCGAGGCAGGTTTGTCCCCTTTGAGAAGGCCGCCGCTCGTAGCGGGGGCCTTCGTGGGTAAGCGAGCGCAGCGAGCGGCCTGCCGAGGAGTTGGCCGCCGATGCTCGCCGCCTTCAGATATCGCGGCGGGCATCCAATTCTGAGCATTTGGCGCGGATGGCCTCGGCGGCCTCGCGTAGCTGCCCGAGCTCCTTCTCGTCGAGGTCAAGCTCCACGATCTCGGTCACTCCGCCGCGTCCGAGCTTGGCCGGCACGCCGAGATACACGTCGGAAACGCCATACTGCCCGGTCGTCCATGCGCACGTCGGCAGCACTTCGTTCGTGTCTCCCAGGATCGCGTTGACCATTTGCGCGGCGGAAGCCGCCGGCGCGTAGAACGCGCTCCCCTTCTTCAGGTAGCCGACGATCTCGGCCCCCGCGTCGCGCGTGCGCTGGAACAGCTGCTCGAGATCCTCCTCGCTCACCAGTTCAGGCAGTGGCTTGCCCTGCACCGTTGCCTGGCGCGGCAGAGCGACCATCTGGTCGCCATGAGATCCCAGCGTCATCGCCTCAACCGAGGTACGCGGCACGTCGAGCTTCTCGGCGATGAATGTCCGCAGACGCGCCGAGTCCAGAACTCCGGCCATCCCCATGACGCGCTCCTTGGGAAAACCCGACACGACCGAGGCCAAGTAAGTCATCTCGTCGAGCGGGTTCGAGACGACGATGATGATCGTGTCCGGCGAGTTCGTGGCGATCTGTTCGGTGACTCCGCCGACGATCTCCGCGTTGGTGTCGAGTAGGTCCATGCGGCTCATCCCGGGCTTCCGCGGTAGGCCGGCAGTGATGACGACAACCTCGGACCCGGCGGTGTCCGCGTAGTCGTTGGTGCCGCTCACATGAGTGTCGAACCCCACGACCGGCCCCGACTGGTTGATATCGAGCGCGAGCCCTTGTGGCAATCCCTCGACGATGTCGATCATCACGACTTCGTCCGCGATGTCACGCTCCGCCACGCGCCGGGCGGTGTTCGAGCCGACGTTGCCCGCGCCGACGACGGTGACCTTCCTAGATGTTCCTGCCACGCCCGCCTCCAGTTTTGTTAGGACGCGGCCCCGCAGGCCGCGACGTCAGCCGATCTGCTCGATCTTTTCGATCACCGCGTCGGCAACCTGAGAGGTGCCGACCGCGGTGGGATCGTCGCGTGACTCCTTCATGTCGTAGGTAACCGACTTCCCCTCCGCGATCACATCGGCGAGAGCCCGCTCGAGGCGCTCCGCGGCCTGTATCTCGTCGAGGTGCCGCAGCATCAGAACACCGGACAGCATCATCGCCATGGGATTGACTTTGTTCTGACCCGCGTACTTAGGGGCCGACCCGTGCGTCGGCTCGAACACCGCCGCCTCGTCGCCGATGTTGCCCCCGGGTGCAACGCCCAGGCCTCCGATTAGGCCGGCACCGAGATCCGAGATGATGTCCCCGTAGAGATTGGGGAGCACCATCACGTCGTAGAGCTCCGGCTTCTGCACGAGCTGCATCGCCATGTTGTCCACGATTCGGTCCTCGAACTCGATACCGGAGTCGGAGTACTCCTCCTCGGCCACCTGGCGCGCGACTTTGAGGAACAGCCCGTCGGAGAACTTCATGATGTTGGCCTTGTGGACGGCCGTCACCTTCTTGCGGCCGTGCTTGACCGCGTACTCGAAGGCGGCGCGCACGATCCGCTGCGTCCCGGTGATCGAGATGGGCTTGATGGAGATCCCCGAGTCCTCCCGGATGCGGCGAGCGCCTAGCTCCGCCAGGAAATCGATGAGCTTTCGAGCCTCGTCGGAGCCCTGTTCGAACTCGATACCTGCATACAGGTCCTCGTGGTTTTCCCGCACCACCACCAGGTCGATGTCCTGGTAGCGCAACCGGACGCCGGGATAGGACTTGCACGGCCGCAGGCACATGTACAGGTCGAGCTCTTTGCGCAACGCGACGTTCACGCTGCGGAAACCGGTGCCGACGGGTGTCGTGATGGGTCCTTTGATCGCGCACTTG
>DATADF010000070.1:0-2418 GCA_036258695.1 Actinomycetota bacterium | reverse complement strand
CATGAAGCGGGCGGCGGCGCGCGCGTAGTGTCGGAGCTTGCGTTAGTATCACCGACGCATGACGCTTCGGCCTATTACCGGGGACAAAGAGGTAGCTTCTTTTCATCAGCCGGCCGCGGAAAGAACCGTGGCTTCACTCGGCACAGTCTTCGAGTCGGCTGCACCGGCGATGACGCCGGCCTCACGCAGCGCGGCGATGCGCTCGCCGGAGTACCCCGCCTCGCGCAGCAACGCGTCATTGTCGCTGCCCATGGGAGGCGCGGCCTTCCTCGGCAGCTCGACGCCCGGCACGCGGATCGGCGCATTGATCATGCGCGCGGCGCGACCGTCGGGATAGGTGTAGTCCAACACGCATTCCCGTTCGGCGACGAAATCGCTTTGCAGCGCCTGCGCGACGTCGTAGACGGGCGCCGCGGGCACCTTGCCGGCGAAATGCGCAAGCCATTCCGCAGTGGTTCGCTTCATCAGCTCGGCGTCGAGCATTTGCGTCACGCGATCGCGATTCGCAAGCCGCGCCTTGAAGGTGGCGAAGTCCGGATCGGCGATCCAATCCGGCCTGCCGAGCGCGTTCGCGAGCACACCCCAGAACTTCTCCTTGTTACACATGATGAAGATCCACCCGTCACGCGTGCGGTAGAGCTGGCTTGGCGTCAGGCTCGGATGCGATGAGCGCGCCGTGCGCTCGGTCACTGCGCCCGCGTTGAGAAACCACGTGCCGGGGTAGTTGAGGTTGTGGAGCGCCACGTCGAAGAGCGAAGTGTCTATGTCGAGTCCGCTGCCTGTTCTGCGCGCGCTTGTGACACCCGCCAGCAGCGCGAACGCGCAGGCGAGACCTGTCATCAGGTCGACAATGGAGAGGCCATAGCGCCCCGGCGGGCTCCCGGGCTCGCCCGTAAGCGACATATGGCCCGCTTCCGCCTGCATCAGATAGTCATAGCCCGGCCACGATTTCCTGGAACCCGTGCGTCCATACGCGGACAGGTGCGCGCACACGATGCGCGGGTTCGCGTGCTTGAGGTCGTCGTAGGTGAGGCCAAGCTTCTCCGGCAGGTCGCCGCGCAGGTTGTCGAGCACGGCATCGGCGGTTTTCACGAGCGCATGAAACGCGGCCTTGCCTTCGGGATGTTTCAGATCGAGCGTCACGCTCTTCTTGTTGCGGTTGAAGGTCTGGAAAAAATGACTGTCGCCGGGGCCGAAGAAGTGCGGCCCCACCTGACGCCCGACATCGCCGCCGTCCTTGTGGTTCTCGATCTTAATGACCTCGGCGCCGAGGTCGGCGAGGTACATCGTGCCGAAAGGCCCCGCGCCGTATTGCTCTACCGCCAGCACGCGCAGGCCGGCGAGCGGGAGTTGCCGCGCGTTCAATTCGTTCATCGTCAATCCACCTTCGCGCCCGAGAGCTTGACCGCGCGCGCCCACTTCGCCGTCTCCGCCTTGACGAAGTCGCTGAGCTGCTCGGGCGTCATCACCATCGGCTCGGAGCCCTGGTTCTGGAAGCTCTGGCGCGTGTCGGGCGCGGTCAGGATCTTGTTGATGTCCGCGTTGAGCCTCGTCACGATCTGCCGCGGTGTTTTAGCCGGCGCTGCCATCGCGACCCAGGGAACGCCTGAAAAGCCGGGATAGCCGCTTTCGGAGATCGTGGGCATATCAGGAAGCGCCGAGGAGCGCGTCGCGCTCGAGACCGCGATCGCCCGCAGTTTGCCGCTTTGGATTAGCGACAGCGTTGCAATGATGGTCTCGAACATGACGTCGATCTGTCCGCCGACGAGATCGGTCAGCGCGGCCGGGCCGCCCTTGTATGGCACGTGCCGCATGTCGATGCCTGCCTGCGCCTTGAAGAGCTCGGTCACGAGGTGATTCGTGACGCCGCTGCCGCCAGAGCCGTAGTTGAGCTTTCCGGGATTCGCTTTGGCGTACGCGACGAGCTGCTTGATGCTCTTGAACGGCGCGACGGGGTGGACGACGACCGCGTACGGCACGACGCCGAGGCCCGACACCATCACAAAGTCGCGCTGGACATCATACGGCAGCTTTGAGTAGAGCGACGGATTGACCGTGAGCGGTCCGCTTGACGTCGCAAGCAGCGTGTAGCCGTTCGGCTCCGACTTCGCGGCCAGCTCGGTCGCAATGATGCCCGCGGCGCCCGGACGATTGTCGACGTAGAACTGTTGTCCGGACTGCGCGGAGAGCTTTGTTGAGACGATTCGCGCAAGGATGTCCGTTGCCTGACATACGGGAAAGCCGAGGAGCACGCGGACTGGTTTTGCGGGGTACTCCTGCGCATGTGCGGCGCTGAAATGAGTTACGCCGGCCGCTGCGATGAGCAGGCCGGCCGCGATCAAACGCGACGAAACCATGAGAGAACTCCTTCGGGCGGGGGTGAGAGGTGCGGCTAATTGTCTATACAATATTACAAGG
>DATADF010000069.1:0-4145 GCA_036258695.1 Actinomycetota bacterium | reverse complement strand
CCGGCGATGGCGCTGACCGGCAGCGCGACGGCTGCAATAAGCGCCAAGCGTTCCATCGCCGGTATCTATGGAATGAACCTGATCGTCCCCTCAGCAACCGATCCCCTGCACATCGCGGGAGTGCTCTTCTTCATGTTGCTGGTTACCGTCGGGATGCTGCGCTACGCGCGCCGGCAGGGTTGGTGGTAGCGAGACTCAGCTGCGGTTGAGGGCGAGCGGATAGTCCACGAAGGCGATCGAGCAATTTCTTCCGTGGACTTCTTCGGCCATACCGATTGCCTCCTCCACCGTCGCCGCGGCCTCGCAGCCGCAGTGACGCGGTATGGCGGGGTCCTCGGCCCCGGCGACGATGACGTTGCCCGCGTGTCTCAGCCGTTTGAGTGGATAGAGAGCCATGATCCCGTGGACCGGATGGAAACCAAACTTGTTGCGGTACGCGTCCAGATAGTCGGCGCGCCGCGCGTAAGAAGACTCGAATCGAGCCCGCGCATCATCGGGATCACGCGTCTCGGGTAAGACGTTCTCCCATACGTCGCGATAGGAGGGGTGGCGCGCGTCATCCCATCGCCACGGAGCCGGAGTCGCCAGGATCGCGGTGCAGCCGGGCTTTCCCAAGCCCTGGATGACGCCTCCGAGATAGCCCAGACCCGTCGAGATGATGTCGAGGATCGGGTTCCCATGGGAGTACGCCGCGTACGGGCTCCAGTCCGGCACGCCGTAGACGACCACGTCCGCGGGCTCGTCGAGCAGATTCCTGCGCGCCGGCTGGTGCGCGGCCAAGGTCGCGACGACCTTGCGGCGCGTCGCGGCAACGCTCCCGCCGTAGATGTCGTGCACCTGCAGGGGATTAGCGAGCACGGATTCAAGCTTGAAGACGCGGTCGGTGCCGAGTTTTTCATCGACCAGCGCTCCCATCTCATCGAGGATTTCGTGCATCCGATTGCGGTCTAAAGACATGCTCATCACGTCGGGGGTGTGGTGATGGTGAATCGAGCGATAGCTGGATAGCCCCACGCAAACCGATTTCCATCCCCCGGAGAAGCCGCGCGTGGTCGAGCAGTTTAGATAGATCGTGAGATCGGACTCAGTGACACAACGATTCAGCTCCACGTCGTACCCCGACGGAGTCCTCCCCAGGTACTCGAGTGCATCTGGATCCTCCGCGTCATGGCAAGTCAATCGCTCGCCGTGAGCGCCGACGACGTCGTCCCCGAGCAATTTGCGGAGCTCGGCAGCAGTTAATTGGCGATGTAAAGAGTTCGCGCACACCAGACGGATGCGGTCGCGGGTGACGCCCGCGGACTCCAGACGAGCGACGATGATGGGTATCGCGGTCGCCCACACGGGGGCGAAGCAAGGAACCGTCGCGTCATCGAAAGCAATCGTCACGGTCTTGGCGGAGCGAGCCCGCTCGCGCAGCGGAGGACCGTCCAAAGGTTGATCCACGGCGTTCGCGACTGTCGCGTCTAGATCGGGGGAGGGCTCGAGCGGAAGCGCGACGCCGGGCGAAACGATCTCCGTTCGATCCGGAAGATCGACCTCGATCATCCGATCGCCGAAAACCATCGAACGCTGCATTACGCGCGGGCTCGGCGAACCTCAGAGGGCTCCAAGCCGCGACGGGCGCGGGACCGCCGTCTCTGTATCGCCAGAGCCCCCACTCCCAGCCAGGCCACGGCGACGATCCCCCACATAGGGTTGAAACCCGCGTCGTCCTCGGCCGCGCCCCGGTCGAGGCTGGGCGGTATCCAGTCGAGTTCGCCCTTCAACTCGATGAGGTCGCCCGCTAGATACATCGGAGTGGTCCAGCTCAATACCGTGCGGCGCTCGGCACCTAGAACCGACCGCAATTGGGCTTCCGCCGGCAAGCGCGCCCGTAGCTCCAACCACGCCCATATCGGCTTGGAAGAGACGCGCTTCCAACTCGGCTTTGCCGAGGGATCGGTGTCCTGCGGTACGCGCGCCAGTGCCTGAGTGCCGGCGAAGTGATAGGTCGGCGAGCGCATGTTCGCAAAGGTCCCACGCGGACCGATTCTGAGGAAGGGCTCGTCCTGGAGGCCGGGAACCTGGAGGACCTTGCCGGTCGAGTTGCGGACATAGATCCCGGGAACGTTCCCGAAGAGGAACTGGATGTCGAGTCCATTGGGGCGGTCGCTGATGTCGATCGCGGTCGAGAAGTGACCGTGGCCCTCGAGCGGCTCGAATCCGCCCTCGATCGTGATCGGCTGGTCCCCCCACGTGCCCCTGACCTCCCATGTCGAATCGAGCGTCATCTCGCTGCCAAAAACGATTCGCGGGTCGAGCCAGGACCACTTCGCGTCGTGGGCAACCTCGACCCACCGCGGCTCCTTGTCCGCGTTTAGACCGGGGGGCAAAGGCCGCTGGCCACCCGGGTCGAGCGATTGGTAAGAGGTTGCCGAGAGCGCGTTCAACTCCACCGACGTTCCGATCCGTAGGAAGGGCTCTCCTTCGAGGCCCTCGATGAGCAGCGCGCGATCGGACCGGTTGCGGATGGTCATGATGGGGACAGACGGATGCGTGACGAGCACCTCGACGCCCGGCATCTCAGGGTTTATCCGATGCAGCACGGACAGTGCGCCGAGCCCCTGCTCCTCGTGCCCAACGGCAGGTGCCCCGAACAAGAGGACGGAGCCGCATATGAACAGGGCGGCGATCACTCCGATCGCCGCCCGGGAGCCGAGCTTCACCTAGACGTCACATCCCCATCGGAGCCAATGCGGGACGGGAGTCGGGTCGCGGGCCGACGCGCACGATGCGCGCGTTGGAGGGGGTAAGTCCCTCGCCCGCGTTGGTGAGTATGAATAAGTAGTAATAGCCGGGTGGGGCGACATTTCCGCTTGGAGGAGCCTCCACCGAAAGAGAGCCCGGCTTGGTGCTCCTGAAGTCCAGCTCGATCGACCTCTGATCCGCATCGGTGATGTGCGTCACGGTCGGCAACCGCATGAGGACTACCTTCTCCACTCGTCCGGCGTCCGGACTCGAGATCTTGAAGTCGCGTTTCCAGGCGATCCCGGAGTCCACTCGAGTGATGCGCGGGCGCGGCCCGCGGAAAAGGTACGGGGGTCTGAAGATTTCGAACGAAGGGTCTTTCAAGTTGTTCGTCCCGGTGATCGGCTGGGCACTGTTGTCCCCGCCCCCTCCGTATCCGGTATTGATCGGAGAGTGTCCGCCTACGAGGATGCTTCCGTCGGGGAGCAACATGGCGGTGTTGTGATAGGTCCGAACGCGCGCGCCGGACTCGAGTGGTTTCCACGATTCGCCGTCGAAGAGCTCCGCCTGAGTTACTGGAGTCTCACTTCCAGGAATCAAGACTTCGTCTCGGTTCGCACCCGAGAGAGCGACCACGTTTCCGTCCGGCAGCAGGACTCCGCTCGAGTACCAGCGCGGATTGACCATGTCGGGCGTTCGCTCGCTGCTCGAAGTGCCGTCCTTGACGGTCACCATCTCGGAGAAGTTGTTCGCTATGTACGCGCCGGGTGATGTAAGAAGCGTGCCGCCGCCGATGAGGAACCTGGCCTCGTCGTAAGGCGGCTTGAGCGGCATCATCACGGAGAAGGCGCCGCTACGAGCACCGAATTCGCCGATACCCGACATCGACCATGCGTTCTCCTTCGGGTCGTAGATCTTCTGGACGTTCCAGAGGGCTTCGTCGTAGCCCTGACCCGCGGGATTGAACATCTGGCCCACGCCGCTGTAAAAGACGGTGCCATCCGGCAATAGATGCAGGCGGGCAAACAGCGGGAGCTGCGTCTCTCCCGACGTGCCGGTATTCCTCCACTTCTCCGTGGCGGGGTTGTAGATCTCGGTCTGATGCACGGTCGTCCCGCGGAAGTTGTAAACGAGACGCGAAACCCCGGATGCGACGAACAGCCGGCCGTCCGCCAATGTAATGAGGGTGGGGTACCAGCGGTAATGCCGCATGAATTCGAGCCCTTTGCGCCAACTATCGGTCCGGGGATCAAAGATGCGAGTCGCGTTGCTCCCGAACAGCTCCTTCGTGCCCTCTGCGGGGCCATCGGGCCCGAGAATCTCCCGTAGGTCGATGGGATCAGCTCTCCAGATCGTCCCTCCGACCACTAGAAGCCGGCCGTCTGCCAGAAGCCGCTGGTCGGCGCAGAACATGT
>DATADF010000068.1:0-5062 GCA_036258695.1 Actinomycetota bacterium | reverse complement strand
CCTGATGTCGCGCACATCCATCCCATCGATCAGCACGCGTCCCCGATTGACGTCGTAGAGACGAGGTATCAGATACGTAAGGGTGGTCTTGCCCGCGCCGGACGGACCGACGAGGGCCACCAGCTGCCCCGGCTCGACCGTGAAGTCCACGCCCGCGATCGTCCATAGGCGGTCTTGGGATCCGGCCCCCTCGGGGACCCATTCCGATGTTGCCGGACGTTCGTAGCGGAACCAAACGTCGTCGAGCTGGACGCGACCCCGGACCTCGTCTCGACGCAGCTCGATCGCGCCGTCCCGGTCGACGATGTCGCGCTCCAGATCTAGGTACTCGAAGATGCGATCGAAAAGCGCGAGCGACGACTGGATCTCTACATTGACGTTGAGCAGCTGGCCCATTGGGAAGAACAGTCGGCTCTGCAGAGTTGTGATGGCGACGATCGTTCCTACGATCTCGCCCCCCTGGACTCGGCCACGCAGGAACAGCCACCCGCCCAGTAGATAAACGAAGGCGGGTGTGATGGAAAAGAAGATCTGGACCAGCGCGAAGAAACCACGCCCAACCATCGTGCGTTTGATCTCCAATTGCGACAGCCGTCTGTTTTCGGCGCGGAACCTCTCGATCTCGAATGCCTGACGGCCGAAGGCCTTCGATAGCAAGATGCCGGAGACGGACAGAGTCTCCTGCATCAGCGCGGTGAGCTCGGCCAAGGACTCCTGCGTTTGGCCGGATACCTCGCGCCGCACGCGACCGACCTTGCGACTCAGCAGCAGGAACAGGGGCAGGACCGCCAGCGAAAGCAGGGTCAGCGGCCAGCTCAAGATGAACATCGCGACGACGGTCGAGACCACAGTCGTCACGTTGGAAAGAATGCTCGCCGCTGTATCCGTCAAGACCGACTGAACACCGCCGACATCGTTCGACAAACGTGACTGGATCTCCCCAGTGCGTGTCGAGGTAAAGAACTTCAGCGACATGTGCTGTAAATGGGAGAACAGAGAGTTGCGTAAGTCCTGCATCACGTTCTGACCGACTCGATTGGACGTGTAGACCTGCCATAGCCCGAGCGCGCCCCCGATGATCGGCGTCAGGATCATGACGCCCGCCACCAGGAACAGCAGACGAAGGCGAGCATCGGTGTCGCCCTCACCGAGAATCACATCGTCGAACACAACTTTGATCAGCAATGGGTTGATCAGGCCCAGGCCTGATGTCACGAGGATCAGACCGGCGATGAGCCCTACCTTGCGCTTGTAGGGCGCGAACGTCTTGATGATCCGGCGAAATGTGCCTGGCCGCGCAGGTCTTTCGGGACTGTCGGGGGGCACGAGTCCGTGCCCTCGTCTCACCACGTCCGCCTCATACCCATGGAGAACCCGGAGTGAGGCAGGGAAATTTCAGCGGATCCGTATGGCGGCAACGACGCCATCGCGGGTGGGAATGATCGTCGAGCGGTAGTCGGGGTCGCTCGCGATCGCTTGATTCGTCTGATGAATGGCCTCCGTCCAGCCAGCGCGCACATCGGATTCGTCGGATTCTCCGGTGACTCTGCCCGACCAGAGCATGTTGTCGGAGATGTACATCCCGCCGACTCGCACGCGGGCGCGGCCCCGGCGCCACGCCTCGGGATACTGGTCCTTGTTGATGTCGCAGTAGACGATGTCGAACTCACCGTCTACCGAGTCGAAAGCCTCGAATGCATCCGACACGTGATAGACGATCGGGTCCCACAGGCCCGCACGACGGAGGAAGTCGCGCGCTTTGGCTTCATTGTCAGGATCGGTGTCGGTGAGGTGGATCTCTCCCTGCGGTCCCGTCGCCTTCGAGAACCAATACGCCGAGTAGCCGAAGCCCGATCCCATCTCAAAGATGCGCCGCGCCCCGATGGCGCGCGCCAGCACCTCGAGGCTGCGACCGCAGAGACGCTCGATTATGGGAAACCGTTCTTTGCGGGCGAGCTCTTCCATCTCCAGCAAGACGGGTTCGTCGTCGACGGCGTTGAGGTCGCGCATGTAGCGCTCAATGGCCGGATGAACGATGTCCATCGGCTCAGGCTAGTACGAGCGCGCGCAGCTCGTCGTGCAGGCGGGGGCCCGCCGCGATCACGCCGGGCGAGAGCTCGAAAGGTGCCTCGAGCTCACTGACCACACCGCCGGCTTCCCGAATGAGAAGGATCCCAGCCGCTTTGTCCCAGCGTTCCATTGGGGCTTCGTAGAAGCCGTCCAAGCGCCCACATGCGAGTGCAGCCAGGTCCAGCGCGGCGGAGCCGGCCCGCCGGATGTCGCGAGCGCGCGGCAACACACGCTGCAGGATCTCGGCCTGATATGCGCGGGCTCGCTGGTCGTACGCAAAGCCGGTGCCGATCAGAGCCTGACTGAGGTCATCTTGATCGGTGACCGAGATTGGCTCCCCGTTGAGCTGCGCTCCTTGTCCCCTGATCGCGGTAAAGGTCTCCGAGCGAAGCGGGTCATGCGTCACTCCAACCAGAGTGCCCTCGGCATCGTCGATCGCGATCGTGACGGCCCACTGTGGGATTCCAAATAGGAAATTGATCGTGCCGTCGAGCGGGTCGATAACCCACGTGAGTTCGCCGGCGCTGTGCCCGCCGCCCTCCTCGGACACGATCCCGTCGTCGGGACGCGCGGCCGCGATACCGGCGACGATCACTTCCTCGGCCATGCGGTCGGCGTCCGAGACCAGATCGGTGGGAGTCGACTTTGCAGCCACTCCCCGGGCCGGCCCACCGAAACGGTCGAGCAGTAGCTCGCCGGCCTGTTTAGACACATCAACCGCCAGGTGCACCAGCTCGTGTGCTTTCGACATGCTGGCTATTGTCGTCGCGCCCCACCACACTGTGGACGATGAAGTCGTCTTTTTGGGTGAGCGCCCTGCTCGCCGTGCTGACGCTCGTCGGCGCCGTCCTGATCTTCTTCGCGGGCCGCCAGCTCTATCTCTACCAATGGCGGCTGCCCAAGGAGCGGCTGATCACGACCGGGACGGTCGACGAGTGGCGCACCACGACAGGGCGTCGTCAGCCGACTCGCTATCAGGTGCGCTACCACTTCACGGTACCGGGCGAAGAAGCCGTCTATCGGCCGGAGGAAACGCTTCTGTGGTGGCATCGCGAGAACCTGTGGGTGACCATCGATCAGAACGTGTGGGAGGACTCTCAACGCACCGGCGAGATAGAAGTGGAGTACTCCACGGAGGACCCCACCCTCAACCAGCCCGTCGCAGGGCGCAGGACGATGTTCGAGGCAATCGTCGGCGGGAGCGTCGGGGCTCTGTTGGTCGCAATCGGCGCGATCTGGTGGTGGCCGCTCTTGCGCCGGCCCGGAACGGGCAATCCGGGTTCCGGCCCGGACACACAAGCTGCCTCTGTATGACAACTGTCAGACAACTGTCTGACAAGCACCAAAGGAACCTACTGCCCTACGGCAAACAGCTCCCACTCGCCGGGCACGCCTTTCAGGGCGTATCGACCGCGCTCGGCGAACTGCAAGCCCGACCCTGCAACGAGATCCGTGACCGTGCGCGAAACCAATACCTCGCGCGCTCCGGCGAGTGACGAGACACGAGATGCAATGTGCACGGCGATCCCTCCGATGTCATCGCCGAGGACCTCGCATTCTCCCGTGTGCAGCCCGGCGCGTAGCGAATAGCCGCGCGCCTCTGCCTTCTCGATCAGAGCGTTCGCACAGCGTATGCCGCGCGCGGGACCATCGAACGTGGCCAACACTCCATCGCCCAGCGTCTTGATCATCCGGCCGTGATGGCGCTCGATCTCCGTGCGCGCATCGTCGTAGTGCTGCTGAAGCACCTGACGCCAGGCGGCATCGCCCATCTCTGCTGCGCGATCCGTTGATCCAACGATGTCCGTCAACAACACCGTCGCCAGAACCCGGTCGGGTTCCCGTGAGGGCCGCACACCGGTGACAAAGGCCTCGACCTCATCGATCAAAGCATCGGTGTCTCCAGCCCACGGGGAGTGATCGATCCCCTCGAGCTCGACGTACTTGGCGTCTGGAATCTGCTCCGCCACCCAGCGTCCTGCACGAACGTTGACGACCCGGTCGCCGCGGCGATGCAGTACCAATGTGGGCACCTTGATGGTCGGCAACACGTGCCTTACGTCGATGTCGAGGAACATCAAGAACAGACTTCCGACCATTGCGGGCGAGGCGGCATTGCGTTCCAGTTGCGCGCTGAACGCTCGCGCCTCCGGATCATCCTGGTTGCTCGGCGCAAATATCTCCACGGTCGCCCCCGATCCCCATGTCGGGAAGACCAGTTCCTGGCTGGCCTCGAGAAGGGCCTCGCGCGTTGGGGGCCATGGGAAATCGGGGGCCCAACTGGCGCGCGCCAGGGTGCCATAGAGGATCAGTCCCCGGGTTCGCTCGGGGTGCGATGCCGCAAACAGCACTGCCATGCCTGCCCCTTCGGACAGGCCCACGATAAAAGCAGACTCGGAGCCGGCGGCGTCCATCACCGCGCGCAGATCGTCCATTCGCTCCTCGAGCGTGGGAGCTTCCTGAACTGGGTCCGATAGCCCCACGCCTCTCTTGTCGAACGCGATCACGCGAGCAAACTTGGCGAGGCGCTCGTAATGCGGGCCGAGTGCCTGCCAATACAGATCTACGTGTGACGCGAACCCGAAGTTGAGGATGAGGTCGACCGGCCCATCCCCAATGGTTTGGTACGCGATATGTACCTCTCCGGCCTTGGCGTAGCGGATCTCCGGCGGGACCATGTCGGCAGTCTAGGCAACCAGCCGTCTATCTTGAAGTGATGACGAAGTCCCGATTAGAGGCGTTCAGCGATGCAGTAATCGCCATCATCATCACGATCATGGTGTTGGAGCTGCGCCCGCCGCACGGGACGGCCATCGGAGACTTGCGCCAGGTACTGCCAGTGTTTTCCGCCTACGTCTTGAGTTTTCTGTACCTAGGCATCTATTGGAACAACCACCATCACATGCTCCACGCTGCCGAGACGATCAACGGCAGCATACTGTGGGCCAACCTGCATCTGTTGTTCTGGCTGTCGCTGTTTCCCTTCATGACA
>DATADF010000067.1:0-7717 GCA_036258695.1 Actinomycetota bacterium | reverse complement strand
CGTGCAGGTTGATGCGGCTTTGGAGCAACTCGAACGATGGCCGTCCGTCTTTGAAGGCGACGATCTCGCCGTCAAGCACGGCGTCGATTCCCACGACGCGCTCGTGGAGGCGAGCCAGCTCCGGATAAGTAGCCGTTATGTCGCGACCGGTTCGCGAGATCAGCATTGAGTCTTCGCTGCACACTGCGAGAGCCCGGACGCCATCCCACTTCGGTTCGAAAATCCAACGGTCGTCATCGAAGGGGTCGGCCGCGGCCGACGCGAGCATCGGCGACAGGTCGGGGAGCGGCTCGGGATCGGGGCGTTCCAATTCGCTGAGGGTGACGAGCCAGTCCTTGCCTCCGCGTGTCTGGAAGATGTGCCAAACGCCCTGCATGCGGTCGCCCTCGAGCCTGAACGTGAGCTTCCCCGGCTCTTGCTTCAGCACCTCGTAGGTCCCGGAGTCGAAGATCCGGACCTCACCGGCCCCGTAGTTCCCCTCCGGGATCGTCCCGGAGAAGCTCCCGTACTCAAAGGGATGGTCTTCGACGTGGACCGCGAGCCGCGGCTCCTTCTTTCGAAGTGGGAGATTCTTCGGCACGGCCCAGGAGACGAGGACGGGGGTCTTGCCGTTGAGCATCTCCAGACGTAGGTCGAAGTGCAGGCGTGTCGCGTGATGCTGATGAATGACGAACGTTTTGCCCGGTCGCGCTTTGCCGGGATCGACGTCGCCGGTTACCTCGGGAGGCGGCTCCGGCGTGGCGTCGAACGAGCGCTTGTCGCCGTAGGTCTTCTGCCCGCCACTTCCTTGTGACGTGGTCCCCTTCGAGACGCGTCCCTTGGAGGCACTGTGTTTTTTGGCCGCGGCCTTCTTTGACGAAGTCGCGGCGGGCGATGCCTTCGGCTTCGCGGTCTTCGGCGTTGTGCTCTTACGCGGTGCCATGTCGGCGAACCTACTTCGGCGGGTCGCTCAGCCAGAGCGCGAGGCCCACTCCGGACGAATCGCTGCCGGCGAGGGCCCCCTTGTGCTTCGCAAACACATACACGTCACGCTTCCGGGCCTCCTGCTCAATGAGCCGGCGAAGCCGCGCCCTCTCATCCTCGGCATACGACTCGCCACGCAGCCGGACATAGGCAAGTTCTCCCTCGGGCAGTGCATCCGGGACGCGGCCCTCCGCATCGGAGATGCAGAAAGCGTGTCCGCGCTCCGCCACGAGAGCCCGAGGTTCGGGGGCGTCCCAGGATTCATGGCGGAACTCCACCGCGCATCTCATCTCGGGGGGCAGGGCGTCGAGGAACTTTTTGAGCCCCGCGTCATCGCGCTCGCGAAAGGCAGGGAACTGCACGAGCACGACTCCGAGTCGGGGCCCTAGAGGCAGCAAGGACTCGACGAATTCGTCGATGTACGAACGCATTAGCGCGTCCGGCGCGAGTTCTTTCGTGTACGTCAACCTGCGATGGGCCTTGGCGCTGAAGCGAAAGCTCTCCGGCACGATCGCTGCCCAACGGGCCACGACGTTCGCGGGCTGAACTCGATAGAAGGTCGCATTGATCTCACAAGAGTTGAGCTTTGTGGAGTAGTGCTCGAGGAAGCGGCTCTGCGGAACCTCGCGCGGATAGAACTCCGGCTTCCACTCCTTATATGCCCACCCGGAAGTCCCGACGTAGAGGGTCATCAGCTGCCGTACAGAGAAGCAAGTACGAGAACGACCACAGAGCTAGCCTTCAACGATCAGCGGGTCCTGATGTCGCGGGCCTTGCGCGGCTTGGCATCGAGCTCCTTGATCGCCTGAGCGATCGACTGGCCGGGACCCTCGGCCACGGGCAGGAACGGATCGCCGACCGCATCCACGCGCGGCAGCATCGTTTCGATCGTGAAGTTCTGTGGATCGATGTCCTCGAGCTCGTCCCAAGTGAAGGGCGCCGACGCGGACGCGCCCGGCTCGGGGCGCAATGAGTAGGCCGCGGCGATGTTGGCGCCCTCCCGGTTCATGTTCACGTCCAGGAACACCTTGCCGCTGCGCTTGCGAACCTCCCACTCAACCGTCGTCGTGTCTGGGTCCGCTTGATGCACGAGGTCGGATACCTCGCCGACGAATCCGCGCACCATGTCGTATTCCTGCTTGCCATCCAGCGGCACCATGATCTGCATCCCGGTCGCGCCCGACGTCTTTGGATAACTGGCGAGCCCGAGTCGGTCCAGGACCATCTTCACTAGGTTGGCGACGTGCCTGACCTCGGCGTATGTGGCCGGCGGGAAGGGATCGAGGTCGAAAAAGGCATATGAGGGCCGCTTCTGATCGGGCCCGCGCGCGTGTAAGGGATGGAATTCGATGCAGCCAAGATTCGCGACGTACAGCATCTCCGCCGGGTCGTTGACGGCAAGGAAGTTGATGATCTTGTTCTCAGTCGTGGAGCGCACCGGGATGCGGGGCATCCATTTGGGAGTGTGCGCCGGAGCGTTTTTTTCGTAGAAGTAAGGCCCGATGATCCCGTCGGGCATCCGCTTCAGAGTAAGAGGTCGATCTCTTAGGTGAGGCAGCATCACCGGCGATATGTTGAAGTAATACGTGAGCAGATCGGCCTTTGTATAACCCTCTTGCGGCCAGTAGACCTTGTCGAGGTTTGACAGCCGCAACTCGCGCTCTCCAGCGCGCGCGTACCAGTGCTCGCCCTTGCGAACGACCGGTAACTGAATTGGGAAGTCAACGGTTGTCGGCGCCGTCACTCGGGTAGATAACCACGCGTTCGCAAGCCAGAGATCCGGAGGCAACCAGTGGCGAAAGTCGCATTCATCATCGACGAGATGTTCGAAGACTCTGAGTTTCGAATTCCCTACGACCGCGTCAAGGAGGCCGGACACGAGCCGGTCATCGTCGGACTGGAGCCGTCCAAGAAACTTCCCGGCAAGAAGGGCAAGGAGGAGATCACGACCGAGGTCGGCATCGATGAGGTCTCCACGGACGACTTCGCCGCGCTCGTCATCCCCGGCGGTTACTCACCGGACAAGATCCGCACGAACGACAAGATGGTGGCGCTGACCCGCGACATGGTCATAGCGGGCAAGCCCGTTGCAGCTATTTGCCACGCCGGGTGGATGCTTGCCGAAGCCGACGTCATTCAAGGCAGAACCGTGACGTCGTGGCCCTCCATCAAGACGGATCTGATCAACGCGGGCGCAAACTGGGTGGACCAGGAGGTCGTCGAGGACGGAAACGTCATCACGTCGCGCAAGCCCGACGACCTCGAGGCGTTCAGCAAGACGCTCCTCGCGCAGCTGGAGCGCACCACCTAACCGAGCTTGGCTGCCCCGGGGCCGACTCGGCACGACGCCGGCCGGACCCGGGCCCGAATGCTGCGGATTACTCCCTGTACAAACCCCCGGTTGGCGGCGTGGTCGGGCTACCGCCTGGCGGCGACGTGGCAGAGCCCGGCGTCGGTGGTGGACCTGCGGGCGTGGTCGGGGACGACGCACCCGGGCTCGTCCCCGCGGTCGATCCGCTCGGGGTCGCCGACGTCGCGGCTCCGGGTCGCGGCGAGGGTCGATCCGCGGATCCGAACTCGTCTGCCGCGGGAGGCGGCGGTGTGCGTTGTAGTCCCGTCACCGACTCGTACACAAGTGCTGCTGCGGCCGCTCCGATCAGTGGCCCGACGCCGTAGACGATCAAGTCTTTCCACGGCACATCTCCGGCGGTCTCGAAGGTGAGTGACGCGACGAAGGGACCAAGACTCCGCGCGAAGTTTCCGGAGCCACCCGTCTGCGCCGCGGTGACGAGGATCCCGCCTCCCAACGCGAGGCCGATGATCAAACCCGACCAGCCCTTGGGCGCTCTTGGGTCTACAGCTACAGCCATGATCGCCGTCATCAGAACGAAGCCGACGAACGCCTCGGCAAGGATCGCCTGGTACTGATCCACGCCGTTGCGAACGACCGTCGCGCCGAAGAAGACGTCGTTCCCATTAAGCGACGCGCCCGCATCGCCGTAGATACCGGCGACGACGTAAGCGCCGGCGATTCCACCGAGGCACTGCACGATCCAGTACGCGGGCACCTGCCGCCACGAGAAGTGCCGACCTACGGCTAGCGCGAAAGTCACGGCGGGGTTGAAGTGCGCGCCCGATACGCCGCCCAGGGCGTAGACAAGCACCGCCAGGATGGTGGCGAAGGCAAGCGCTACGGTCAGCACGTCGCCTGCGGTGAAACCGAGCAGCGCATTAAGCAATCCCTGTTGGATGGGATCGCCCAGCAGACGCGGGTCAATGAGTGCGAGCTGACGCAGGGGCCCGAGGGTGAGGATCGTGGCAGCGCCGGTTCCTACGGCCACCAGCAGCAACGTTCCGAGGAACTCCGAGAACAGTCTGCGAACCAACGACGCCGTCCCGTAGGGCTCGCCCGTCAGTTCGCCCAACTCCGATCGGTTGTCTCTATCCAGAGTGCGCTCGGCCATGCAACCTCCTAGTTCGACGGCTTGTCGATGGTCGATCCGATGTGCCGCTACTTTCCCACGTCTTTGGGATGCGACCCGTGATCCGCGTCGGTATCCCCGTGGTGGTGAGGCGTACGGCCCGCCAGCAGGTCCATCGCGTGGGGCAGCAACGGGATCAGCGCCTGCACGCCGTCGGCGACCGCGGTCGTGCTGCCGGGCAAATTCACGATCAGGGTGCCTCGTCGGATTCCCGCGATGCCTCGCGACAGCGCGGCGTGATGTGTCTGCTCCTCTCCGGAGCGACGGAGGAGTTCCGCGAGGCCAGGTGCCTCGCGCTCGATGACCGCGCGCGTGGCTTCCGGTGTTACGTCCCGCGGCGCGAACCCGGTTCCGCCCGTAGTCAGAACCAGTGGGATCCCCGAGTCCGAGTACTCGATCAAGCGCTCCGCGATCTCGTCGTGCTCGTCGGCAACGATGTCAATAGCGCTTACCGCGAAGCCATTCTTCTCGAGAAGCTCCTGCGCCAGCTGTCCCGAGCGGTCCTCCGCCTCCCCGGCCGCGACACGGTCGCTGACTATCAGCACGACCGCTTGCCGAGCGGTTTCTCTGTCCTCTTCGCTCACGACGCCTCGTGCTCCACCCATGCCGTGCCATCGGCAAATATCTCCTTCTTCCAGATCGGAACCTTCGACTTGATCTCGTCGATCATCCAGCGGCAGCCCTCCAGAGCGGCGGCGCGGTGGGGGGCCGAGCAGGCGACCACGACCGTCGGTTCGCCGAGCTCGCAGCGACCGATCCGATGGATCGCAACAACGCGTTCAAGGTCGAAGCGCGCCTGCGCTGCACGCGCGATCTCCTCCAGGTGAGGCTGCGCCAGCTCGGGATGAGCGTCGTACTCGAGGGCTAGGACGGCACGATCGATCTCACCTGTCGCCGATGAGCGGCGCACGGTTCCGACGAAGACTGCCGTGCCTCCTGTCGCCGGATCCGAAACTGCAGTTATCGCAGCGGCAACATCCAGCGGATCGTCGCTAATGCGTGCTTCGACCGCGCCCATTTAAGAGACAGCTAGCCGCCGATCATCGACATCGAACGGGTGGGCTTGGCGAAGTCGGCGCGGCCGATCTTGTGTCCCGCCCACTTGCTTCCGACACAGCTGCGAATGAGTTGCTCGATCTCATCGTCGTCGGCGCCGCTGCGCAACGGTCCTTTGAGATCGGTCTCCTCCAGCGCGAAGAGGCAGGCGCGCAACTGGCCGTCGGATGTGAGCCGCAGCCGATCGCAGGACTCGCAGAACGGCTCGGTGACCGAGGGAATGATGCCCACTCGACCGGGAGCTCCGTCCGCGAAGACAAACGACGTGGAGGGTTCGCGCGACCCGGGCAGCTCCACCAGGTCGAACGCCTCGCGGATCCGGTCCAGTATCTCGGCCCCCGCAACGACTTCCGAAGGGCTCCACGCGTCCTGCGCGTCTAGGGGCATGAACTCGATGAACCTGATCTCGTAGCCGGTACTCCGCGACAGACGAGCAAACTCCACAACCTCGTCCTCGTTGATGCCGCGCATCACGACGCAGTTCACCTTCACCGGCCCGAGACCGGCCCCGGCAGCGACCTCGAGGCCGTGCAACACCTGCGCGAGCGCGTCGCGGTAGGTGATCTCGGCAAACCGATGAGCGAGCAACGAATCGCATGAGACGGTCACCCGGTCGAGGCCGGCCACCGCGAGATCCCCCGCGGCGTCCGCGAGCAGGTAGCCGTTGGTCGTAAGCGAGATATCGAGGTGATCTCCAAGAGCGCGCAGCGCTCGGACCAGCTCGGCAAGCTCCCGACGGACGAGAGGCTCACCGCCGGTCAGCTTGATCGATCGAACGCCCGCGGCGACGAGAATGCGCGTCACACGGGCTATCTCCTCGAACGTGAGCAGGCTCTCGCGTGGCAGCCACGGAAGCCCCTCCGGCGGCATGCAGTAGCGACACCGGAAGTTGCACCGGTCGGTGACCGAGATACGCAGATCCTCAACCGTCCGGCCGAAACCATCGACCAGCGGCGGAGATGGAGAACTCGAGCGGCTCACCGCCCCATCGTTGCATGTCCCACGCACCCGAAGTGCAGGGTCGGGGGCGGGCGTAGAGGAACCCTCGCGGCGGCGCCGAATCATGATCGAAACCGCAGCTAGGACAACCCAGAGAGGAGCGCCACGATGCGCAAAGTCGTAACCCTGATCACGGCGATCGGGCTGCTCGTCGCCCTCGTCGCACCCGCCGCCGCGCAGAAGAAGAAGACGGTCGAAGAGGAGTGGACGGCCACCGCCCCGGTACCGGGCCCCGCCGCCCAGGTCGACCCCTCCACTTGCGGAGTGGAGAACGCGAGTTACGTCGTCCACCCGTTCTCGACCCCAGGCAAAGGGATCCTGGACGTCACCATGGATCAGTTCCAAGGCGACTGGGATCTCTACGTGAAGGATGCGGACGGCAACGTCATCGGGTCATCGACCGGGTTCGTGGAGGCGACCGTCGAGCGCGTCGTCATTCCGCTCGGGGCGAAGGAAGACATCCAGGTACATAGCTGCAACTTCGTGGGCGGTCCGACTGCGCACCTGTTGCTCAAGTACACCTACAAGTAGGGGCTATGCGCCGGACCGTCGTCTTACTCCTTGTCGGAGGTCTTCTCCTCGGCGCTGGTCTGACCCCCGCGTCGGCGAAGAAGAAAAGAAAGGTGACCGAGGAGTACTCGTTCACCGCGCCGATTCCGAATCCGAACCCGACCGACTGCAACGTGATGGGAGTCGAGGATCTCCAGTACCAGACTGCCGCTTTCTCCACCCCCGGCAAGGGCGTGCTGGACGTCGTGCTCGAGAACTTCCAGGTCGACTGGGACCTGTTCGTGATGGACGCCGACGGCAACGTCATTGGGTCATCGACGTCCGACAACTCAGCCGCAGCGACGGAGCGTGTGGTCCTTCCGATTCCCGGCAAGCAGGATCTAACCATCCTCGCCTGTAACTGGTCCGGCGGTCCCACAGCGACGGCAACTCTTACTTATACGTATTAGTTAGACGTACTAGCTGCGCCGTACGCGTTGACGTACTGAGCTGGTTGGAGGCGGCTTCACCGAAGCCGCCTCCATTTTCTACGGTCCGAGTCTGCGCTCTATAGTGCCGCGGCGATCGCCTCCGCGAATCCACGTGTCGTGGCCGGCTCCCCGTCTGGGCGCAGGTCGGCGGTACGTGCCCGACCCTCGGCCAGCACGCGCGCGACGGCGCGCTCCAACCGGTCCGCGTGCGCGTTCTGTCGGAGATGTCGCAGCAGC
>DATADF010000066.1:0-3998 GCA_036258695.1 Actinomycetota bacterium | reverse complement strand
ATCCTCTCGACGCGAAACATGCGTTCGGCGCCGCGCAGGTGATCGAAGCCGACGAGGTACCACCGGCCGAGGGCTTCGACCAGACCCAAAGGATCCACTTCACGCTCAGAGATTTCGCCGCGCGCGGCAGAGAAATATTCGAGACGCACGCGCCGCCGAGTGGCAAGCGCGCTTTGCAACGCTTTGAGGTGACTTCCCGAAGCAGCTTCCAGCGATATCTCGAGAGGCACCGGTCCCTCGGACGAGCCCAACGCGGCGAGAAGTTTCTTCAGCGCGCGCTTCAGGGCATCCGAGTGCTCCATGCTCGGCAACTCGGCCAGGGCGGCCGTGGTCGCGTACAGAGTAAGTGCCTCCGTGTGTGTAAGGCGCAGCGGGGCGGCGAAGTAATCCGCCATCCGTATGTAAACCCGGCCCTCATCGATCGAGACATCGATTAAGTCACCGGGGCCGTATCCGGGGAGGCCGCAGAAGAAGAGCAGGTTCAGATCGTCGAGCAGATCTTTCGTGGACGTGCCGAAAAGCTCGGCAAGCCGCGCCAGTTCGATCCCCGGATTTCGTATCGCGTAGGGAAGCAGGAGCAGAATCCGACGCAAGCGCTGCGTCAACCGCTGGCCCTCAGCCATCAGAGCCCTTTTTGATTGCGGGGCGCTTTGCGGTCGTGAGATAAGGAGAGAGGTGTCGCAGAAGACGCGCGCGCGCCTCCGGCGGTTCCAGTATCTCTACCGCGGGCCCGAACTCGAGCACCCAGCTGATCAGACGGTCGAGATTTACATCGCCAAGCTCGACATCGAGTCCGCCCCCCGGAGCCTCGCGCGTCGAAGCGGCGGGGAGGTTTTGCTCTGCCCACCAGCGCATATCGGGATCGAACCGAACCATTGCCGTCTGCCCCGACGCGCCCAGCTCCCATGCATCCAGCTGGGTCTCCGACTGGATGTCGAACGAGTCTGGGATCTCGTACGTTTCAGGTACCTGGCGTACATCTGAGGTGAAGCGCGCGAGCTTGAATGAGCGCACCGCGTCACGCTCTCGATCACGTCCGACGACATACCAATTCCCCCCTCGGTGGACGATCCCGTAGGGCTCGAGCTCTCGTTTCGTGCGCACACCTTGCGCGTTCTCGTACTCAAACCGCACGACGCGTCGCTCCACGACCGCCTCATAGAGACTGCCCAATAGGGGCTGCTCCGCCGCGAGATCGGCGCCCCACACAACGCGCGGGGCCGCCACGGGACCCGCCTCGTCGTCCAGAGCGAGCTTGAGCCATCCCTGCTCGGCATCCTTGCTTCCACCCAAGACCGCCGCCGCGGTTATCCGCAGTGCGGCGAGCTCATCGGGTTCGAGATTCAGCTCGGGTAGGTAGTACCGCTCCTTGCGAATGATGTAGCCATCCGGCTGAGCCGCCAGAGGATCGGTTACGACGACATCGAGAGGGATACCGAGACGTCGCAGCTCCGCCTTGTCCCGTTCAAAGGCGCGCCGGAAGGCATCCTCGGAGGCCGCTTCGCCGTAGCCCGCGACCTGCTCACGGATTTGCTCGGCGGTCATCGGCCTGCGCGTCTCGAGAAGCGCGGCAATCAGATTGATGAGCCGCTCGGCGCGGCGTGTCATGCCGGTTCGCCGGAGCGGTGCACTTAGCCCGTGGTCGCGATCGATGCCCCAGCGACGCCTCCCGCGGCGGCCGCCGCCGCGAAAAGCTCGGGAACGTCGGTCGCGCTTCGGCCCATCGACTCCACCTGGATATCACGCTCCTCGAGCAGCCTCAGTCCGTCGGAGCCGGAGGCGAACACGAGCCGGTGCCGTCTACAGATCCCGGCATCGTCGAGCTGCCGGATCACCTCGTCTCGCCGCGCCGGAGGAAGCTTCGGCACCACGATGTCGGTCGGTTCGCGGGCGGCGATGCTCAAGGCCATGAGGCTGTGCCGGCTCACGCCCCGGTGTCGGGGGCGGTCATCGGCGAAGGACAAACGTAGGCAGGCGATGGAATGGCCCCCGAGAGCCGTCACGGCATCCAGAAGCTGGCCTTGCTCCATCCCGGTGAAGCCGAGCGCGGTTGAAGTACCCACGATGCCGGGTCCCAGAGCGGCGACGATCGCGTTCACGCGGGCCACGACTTTGAGCGCGACAAGGCCGCTGAAGACGTTGATCGCCTCGAGATCGCCCCCAAAGGCATGCCCCACCGTGCACGTGTCATCGATCAATGCCGCTGCCTTTAGAGCACGGACCTGTTCGCTCCACGCGAGCGGCAATGCGCCGCCGTCGGTCATCAGGTAACCGACGCGAGCGTGCGGGGCCGGCGCCTTGATCCCGGCTGCAGCTGCTCCTACCTGGGAGTGCAGGCTGCACACGACGACCGGCATTCCCTCCAGAGAGACCGCGTCGGCGAGCGCCTCGTGATGGGGACTCTCGGGCGCTTCCACGGCCGCCACGGGGATCTGCCATGGCGTGTAGCGCAGCTTGACGATGTGACCGGCAGGTTCCGAGGAGGGTCCCACCCCGTCGAGGTTCCACAGGATGAACGCCTCCCCCCCGGTGCCGAGCCGCAGGCCAATGCCGACCATGTTGACGACGACCCGATCGCCGGCCGCGAGGGGGCCGAGCATCGCCGGCCAGCCGACCGAGGCCACCACTTCGCTGTCGACGGCCACCGTCGCTCGAATCAAATCGTCGGCCGAATGGACGACCTCGACGACTTTGCCCTCCCTCAGCACCGTCATCAGAGAGAGGCGATGAGCTTGCTTACCCGTTCGTCGACCGCGCGGAAGGGGTCCTTGCAGAGGACGGTTCGCTGAGCCTGGTCGTTGAGCTTCAGGTGAACCCAATCGACCGTGAAGTCTCGGCGCTTGCGTTTCGCGGCCCGGATGAACTCGCCGCGGAGGCGCGCTCGCGTTGTCTGCGGCGGCTCCTGAGTGGCACGTTCGATGTCCTCTTCTTCGCACATTCGCTCCGCCAGCCCACGCCGCTCGAGGATGTAGTACAGACCGCGCTTTCGATTGACATCGTGATACGCGAGATCCATCAGCGCGATCCTTGGATGCGCGAGCGAGATGTTGTGACGCTCTCGATACTCCTCGACCAGCTTGCGCTTTGCGATCCAATCCAGCTGTCGATGAAGCTTTTCCTGGTCGCCCTCGAGGTGAGTCATCGCGTGCTCCCACATACCAGCAATCGTCTTAAGCACGTGGTCGTCGCGGTGGTCGACCCAGCGGAGCGCCTTCTCCAAATATTCCTTTTGCATGTCCAGGGCCGAGAGCTCACGGCCGTTGGCCAACCGAACCTTCCGACGGCACGTTGTGTCGTGTGAGATCTCGCGGATCGCCCGGATGGGGTTCTCAAGCGTCATGTCGCGGATCTGGACACCCTCCTCAACCATCCGCAGAAGCAGCGCCGTTGCTCCGATCTTCAGATACGACGCCCATTCGTTCATGTTCGAGTCACCGACTATCACGTGCAGCCTCCGGTACTTCTCCGCGTCGGCGTGGGGCTCGTCGCGCGTATTGATGATCGGTCGCGACCGGGTGGTGGCGGAGGAGACGCCCTCCCAGATGTGCTCGGCCCTCTGGGAGATGCAGAACAGCGCGCCGCGGGCCGTTTGGAGGACCTTCCCCGCTCCCGCGTAGATCTGACGGGACACGAAGAACGGGATGAGTAGCTCCGCCATCTTCCCGAACTCCCCATAGCGGTGAACGAGGTAGTTCTCGTGACATCCGTAGGAGTTGCCTGCCGAGTCGGTGTTGTTCTTGAACAGGTAGATCTCGCCCCTGATGCCTTCCTCAGTCAGTCGTGCCTCGGCCGAGGCCAGAAGCCGCTCGAGGATGCGTTCGCCCGCCTTGTCGTGGGCGACGAGGTCGTAGACGGAGTCGCACTCGGGCGTGGCGTACTCGGGATGGGAGCCCACGTCGAGGTAGAGGCGAGCCCCGTTCTCCAGGAACACGTTCGAGGACCGGCCCCAGGAGACGACCCGGCGGAACAGGTAGCGGGCGACCTCGTCGGGCGAGAGA
>DATADF010000065.1:0-5201 GCA_036258695.1 Actinomycetota bacterium | reverse complement strand
CTTTCGTGAACCGGTTCAGCGGGTCGCGGTCGTCCTCTGGGACTTTCGTGAGGCCCTCGAGATCGAGCACCACGCGGCGACGACCTTCCGCGGGAGCTGCAGCCTTGTCGTTGTCATCTTCCGGAAGAATTTCGGATACGGGGACCTCGTAGAAGTTCGCAAGGTCGTACAGGCGAGAGACACTGACGTTACGGTCCCCTCTTTCGTAGGCGCCCACGACCGCGGCCTTCCACCGCCCCCCGGACGCCTGCTGGACGTCCTGCAACGACATGCCTTTCTGGGCCCTGATCCTGCGCAGGCGCTCTCCGAGGGCCTTCGCATACTCGCGATTCGACATCGACTCACGCTCCATTCAGACCGGTCCCGCTCGGCCGCGGACGATAGTGGCTTCGACGGAGAGGGTTCGAACCCTTTGGAATCGCTACTCTACGCGTTCAATTAGCCGGGGGGAAGCCTTCCCACCCGTAGAATCGCCAGAATGAGGGCTTTGTGGTCGGGCGCCATAACTTTCGGGCTCATAAGCATCCCCGTGCGGCTTTTTTCGGCCGTGCAGGAGAAGAGCCTGAAGTTCCACCTGCTCCACGACGAGGACGGGGGCCGTATCCGCTACCAGCGGACCTGCGCCAAGTGTGGCAAGGAAGTGGACTGGGGCGACATCGTCCGGGGCTACGAATATTCGAAGGACCACTACGTGGTGTTCACCGACGAGGAACTCGAGGCCCTGGACGTCGACTCGATCCGGGCCATCGACGTGGTCGCCTTCGTCCCCCTGGACGACATCGACCCGATCTACTTCAACAAGACCTACTACGTAGTGCCCGAGGGCCCCGGTCTCAAGGCCTACAAGCTGCTGGCGGACGCTCTGGAGGCCGAGGGCCAGGTGGGTCTCGCGAAAGTCGCTTTGCGGGACAAGGAGCATCTCGCGACGGTCCGGCTCAAGGACGACGTGTTCGTGCTCGAGACGATGTACTGGCCCGACGAGATACGGGAGGCGGAGTTTCCCGAGCTGAGCAAGCGCGTGTCGGTGCGCGATACCGAAGTGAAGATGGCGCGCGAGCTGATCAGGCAACTGAGCGCTGAGTTCCGACCCGAGGAATTCCAGGACGAGTACCGAACGCGGCTGGAAGAACTGGTGAAACAAAAGGTCGAGGGCGAGGAGATCACGATCACCGAGGAACCCACGCCCGAGCCGACCAAAGTCGTGGACCTCATGGAAGCTCTGAAGGCCTCCGTCGCCGAGGCTAAGAAGAAGAAGGCTCCGGCCAAGACCACCGCGAAGAAGAAGACGACGCGCCGCACCAAGGCCTCATAAGCAGCCGCGGCGGCATGGACCAGGTCTCTATTGAGATACCGGCGTCTCCGGTTTACGTAGGCGTCGTGCGGCTTGTCGCCTCCGGGCTCGCATCGCGACTCGACTTCACCTGGGACGACATCGAAGATCTGAAGATCGCGGTCGACGAGCTGTGCTCGTACCTCACCGGAACACGGGGGCGCGACGGCACGCTCGAGATCCGTTTCACGGTTCTAGACAAAGGGATCGAGATCACCGGGGAAGCGCGCTTCGCTCCCGGGTTCACTGTAAAGACTGAGCTCACCGACTTCTCGCGGCAGATCCTCGAGACGGTCGCGGACTCGGCCACCCTCGACCGTTCGGACGGCCTGCCGCGGTTCCGACTCGTCAAGACGCGACGAGGCCAATGATGTCGATGGGCGACACGCTGTCCGACCGGCAGCCCCTGAGCAAGGATGAGGTGCGATCCCTGTTCGCGGCATACGCGGGAGCCCAGGACGAGGACGAGCGACTCAAGTACCGAGAGCAGCTCGTCGAGCAATACATCGGACTAGTGGAATTCCTGGCGCGCCGCTTTCGCAATCGTGGTGAGCCACTCGAGGACTTGATACAGGTTGGAACGATCGGATTGTTGAAAGCGATCGAACGCTTCGATCTAGAGCGCGCCGTGGAGTTTTCGACATACGCGACACCGACGATCGTTGGAGAACTCAAGCGTCACTTCCGCGACAAGGGGTGGGCAGTCCGTGTGCCGCGTCGTTTGCAAGAGCTGCATCTCGAGCTGTCAAAGATCGTGGCGCAGCTCGGCCAGGACCTGGGTCGTTCTCCGACCGTCGCCGAGATCGCGCAGTCTGCCGGGACCAGCGAGGAAGAGGTCCTAGAAGGACTGGAGATCGCGCAGGCATACAACTTCACGTCCCTCGACGCGCCAATCGATTCGGAGGGCGGGGGCTCGACATCGTTCGCCGATCAGCTAGGCGTTGAGGACGAGCATCTCGAAAATCTCGAATACCGCGCCTCGCTTGCGCCCGAAATGGCCAAGCTTCCGGAGCGCGAACGGCGCATCCTGTATCTCAGGTTTTTCAAGGGCTTGACGCAATCCGAGATCGCCGAACGGCTGGGGATCTCTCAGATGCACGTCTCGCGATTGCTAACGCGGACGCTGGCGCAGTTGAGGGAGGCACTGCAGGAATGATCAGACGCCGGATGCTGGAGCGCCTTCTCGTGGCACCGGCACTGGCGTGCCTTGCGGCTGCCTGCTCACTCAGCCCCGTAGAGCTCGAGGCACAGAAGCCTCTGGCATTGAGGTCCACGATCATCGCTTCTGATGGAACGGTTCTTGCGCGTCTCTTTCGCGAGAACCGCGCTCTGATCGAGATCGACGAGATGCCCTCACACCTGATCGATGCGGTGCTCGCCGCGGAGGACCAGCGCTTCTTCGAGCACGAGGGATTCGACATCCGGGCGATCATCCGGGCCGCTCTCGTCAACATCGGCCGCGGCGAAGTCGTGCAGGGCGGCAGCACGATCACACAGCAATACGTAAAGAACGTGTTCTTTCGCAATCCCGAGAGGACGTTTGAGCGGAAGGCGCGCGAGCTCCGGTTGGCAATCGAGGTCGAACGCCAGTATTCAAAGCGCGAGATCCTGGAGCGCTATCTCAACACCGTGTATCTCGGCGAAGGCGCCTATGGCGTCAAGGCAGGGGCCGAGACCTATTTCGGGCATGGCGTGGGCCGGCTGTCTGTGGAGGACTCCGCGTTGCTCGCGGGCATGATTCGTTACCCGGCCCGCTACGATCCACGTGAACATCCCAAGCGAGCGCGGGCACGACGCAACTACGTGATCGGCCGCATGGAGACTCTCGGCTGGATCACACCGATGCAAGCCGACGCGGCGCGCGGTCGGCCCATAGAAGTGAGTCCGGCGCCACGCCGCATAGCTACCAAGCAGCCGTACTTCGTCGAAGCGGTAAAGCGCGAGATCCTGAATGATCGACGGTTGGGACGAACCGAATGGCAGCGTGCCGGCGCCCTATGGAAAGGCGGCCTGCGCGTCGAGACGACGCTCGTGCCGGAGTACCAGAAGGCGGCAGAGCATGCGGTGGCCGACGTGCTGGATCAGAAGGGCGATCCGGAAGCCGCGCTGGTCGCCATCACGCCCTCCAACGGCGAGATCGTCGCGATGGTGGGCGGGCGCGACTTCAGTGTGAGTCAGGTCAATCTTGCGCTGGGGCGGGGCGGGGGCGGATCCGGACGGCAGTCCGGCTCGGCCTTCAAGCCGATCGTGCTCGCGGCCGCTCTTGAAGCAGGCGTGCCGCTCGAGAGCCGTTACGCGGCCGGACCCGCGGTATTCACGTTCGAGAACGCCGACCCATGGCCGGTCCGTAACTCCGAAGGTACGGCCGGAGGCACGCTTCCGTTGGACGAAGCGACGGTTCGCTCCGTCAACGGCGTCTTCGCACGCCTCGCCCTCCAGCTCGGCCCCGGTCGCATCGCAACACAAGCCGAACTGATGGGCGTCACGGCAGATCTGCCGAACTATCCATCGATCGCGCTGGGTTCGGCCGAGGTAAGCGTCCTCGACATGGCAGCGGCGTACGCCACTCTGGCCAATAACGGGACTGCGATCGAGCCCACCACGATCCGCGAGATCCGGATGGCCAATGGTGAGATCCTTCATCCCGACCAGGAGACCGTGTTCAGCGCGGTGGCTCCCGGCAATGCCTACCTGATCTCGAAAGTCCTCCAACAAGTCATCGAGCGCGGGACCGGCACTGCCGCGGACATCGGTCGGCCTGCGGCGGGCAAGACCGGAACGACGAACGACTACACCGACGCGTGGTTCGTCGGATACACGCCGGACCTCGTTACCGCGGTCTGGGTCGGCTATCCGCACGGGACGATCCCCATGACCAACGTTCATGGCATCCGTGTCTTCGGGGGGACCTTCCCGGCCTTGATCTGGCGGAACTTCATGCTGCGCGCGCTCGAGGATCTGCCCGCCCGGCCGTTCCGGCTGCCGCGGTCCGACGTGATCACCGTCATGATCGATCCGCGCACGGGATTGCTCGCAGCGCCTTGGTGTCCGGGCAAGCCGCAGACCATGCTGCGTCAGCTAGCACCAAGGAGGTACTGCCCGGCGCCTGTACCTGAATCCTTGGAAACCTTCGGGCCAATGCCGTCCGCGCCGGATCGCCAGCGGGGGTCTCCGAGACCAAGTTCCGAACCGGAACCGGAACCCGAACCCGAACCGGAACCCTCCAAGACGAAGGAGCCGGAACCCGAGCCCGAACCGAGCCCGGAACCCGAGCCCGAACCATCGCCGAGCTCTTCAGGGGGCAACTGAGCATTGGCCTACTACCCCGGTTTCTTCGCTCTGGTCGAGGCGATCGAGGAAGCGCGTCAGGAGCCGCTGCCCCCTCTCCGTGAAAGACTGCGCCAAGCAATCGTATTCCTCGCTCTGGTAGCAGGAATGGTTATAGGAGGCAATGCTCTCGACGACTCACCCATGTGGCCGGGGATCCTGGGAGGAGTCAGTACGTTTGTATTCGGTTTGGCAATCGGCAATTTGCTCTGCTTACTGCCTGAGGTAGTCGCCGCTTGGCGCAAGCGCATCTACGCAGGGATCATCCTGCTGGGCGCATCCGCTCTGCTTGGTGGAATAGGCCTCCTTGTTGCGCTCAGAGGTCCGGCCTGAGAAGCAGTATCGGTTCGGGCGGCGCAGAAGTCGCAAGTACCGCCGTTTAGCGATCCGCCGGCAGGCGAATCTCCGCGCGGGTGCCCCCGTTTGACGTCAGGCTCAGCTTTCCGCCGAGCTCTTCGGTGAGCGACCTCACGATCTGAAGGCCCAGCCGTACGCCGGCAGCCGGCTGCGGCGTCGCCATGTGATCAGGAAGACCGACTCCGTT
>DATADF010000064.1:0-1913 GCA_036258695.1 Actinomycetota bacterium | reverse complement strand
ACTTGTCCTCGGCGTGGAAGTCGGGGTGCGAGGTCGCGAGGTGGTCGGTCAGCTCGGACGCGAACTGGAACCTGAGCTCACAGTCGGGGCACTGATAGACGTCCACCGGCCACCTCCTCTAAGTCGCGCGGGTCCATTCTCCCGTGAACCCATCGTGGCTGCTAGCGGATGAGAATGGGCGTTCCGAGGGGCAGCAGGCGGGCGAGCTCGGTGATGTCCTCGTTCCGCATCCGGATGCATCCGTGGCTTGCCGGCCGGCCGACCGAGGTGGGGTCGTTGGTTCCGTGCAGACCGATCACCCCGTTGCCGTACCAGTCGTCCGCAGCCTCGGCATAGGCGGAGAGCCCGTAGGCGAACTTCCCGTAGATGGAGTTGTCGGACGGGGGCTTAAGCAAGGACGTGAGATAGAAGTAGCCCCGTGGGGTCGGTGTCTCTCCCGTGCCGATGCCAACCGCGTAGGTCGCCATCGGCTCGGCTCCATTCCACAAGGTAAGAACGAATTTCGCGGTGTCGACCTCGAGACGATACGGAGAGGTGCTGACCTCGAGGTCGCGCGCTCGTATGTAGCCGGTCGTGCCGTTCGGCTGCACCGGCAGCAGCACCTCGTACCACTGGGCTTCATCGCCTTCGGCGATCTCGTCGGTCACCAGAAAGACCTGAGGAGATCCTTGGGGGCTGACCGGAAGGAACGACGCGATCGCGTCGGCAGTCCGATCGGGTTCAGTGCGTGCGATGGCGCGTTGGCCGGTTACCGTGCCGATAGTCGCGTAGGTCTCCTCTAGTCCCAGCGGTGCTTGCGCGCTGGCAAACACGGGACGCTTCTCTTCCTCGGCCGCGATTCGGTTCTGCGCCACCAGTCCAAGCGTGGCCTGGAGCACAGAGAACGCGATCAAGTAGGGGAGCGCTGCTCCCTTGCGGGACTTACGAGTTTGCGGTGAGCGCTTAGCCGCTAAAGGCCGGTTGGCGCTCGACCGGTTCGGCCGGCGGAGCCGGGTCCGGCTTTGGAGGCCTCTTCGCCGGCGGTGCAGGTGCTGCACCCGCGCACTGTGCTGTTGCCTCTGCATGAGAGACGATGACCTCAACTCCTCCGGGCGCCGTTATGTGCAGCGCGTTTACGAACACGGTCTTCGATTTGTCGGTGGTTCCGAGGCCGGCAGGATCCCAGTTCGTCTCCCACAGCACGATGCGTATCCCCGCCTGGTCGAAGACGACCTGGTTCGGGGAGGGATTGATGATCCCGACATTCTGCGGACCGACGCCGAGGTTCAAAACACGAGCGGCGGTTGCGAAGACGATCTTTCCCTTGAAGCACGCAGCGAGTGCTTCGGCCTCGATCACGTCTGCGCGCACGTTGTCCATCACGGCTTCGAGGTCCTCCGTGATGGCGTACGCGCGGGAGTTGAACTTCGCGGGAAGGCCTTGAGCCGCCCCGTCGATAGTCGCGCGCAAGAGCGCGTCGATCGATGACTTGATCGCCGCGTTGGTCTCTACGAGCGCGGTGAACGATGTCGCCAGTGGGTCGGCCGGAACTTCGACCAGCGCGTCGCGCGAGTTCGAGTCGGGGCCGGGGGGAACCTGCGTCGAGACGCCCGGGTTTTCGTTTATTGGGATCGGCGCAGTGTCTACGCCGAAGGCAGCCGCTGCCGCGGACTTGACGTCGTCCGCGGAGACTGGGCCCGCGAATTGCAGCGCGAGCAGCAGCAGAACCGCGTTCGCGACCGCGAGGATGGTGATCATTCGACGAGCCCGGACCACGTGGCCTCCTTTGAAGATTGTTTGCCGGGGCTGAACCTACTTCACCGTGGGGGGATCTGGCTGGTTTCCGCGAAGCGCCCTTGCTGCGAGTGACCCAAATCGCCGCACCTCCCGCCCACCCTCGCGCGCGGGTGAGCGGTCGGGATGGAGTGGCTACT
>DATADF010000063.1:0-4440 GCA_036258695.1 Actinomycetota bacterium | reverse complement strand
ACAAACCTGCCTCGGAGGACCGCTCTCGCTCGCTAGCTGTCTCACGAGAAGTCCGACTTTTGCCGTGTATTTGCACGCGTGCGCCAGTACGGTGAGGGTTGGATGCCCATTACGAGACAGTCTTTCCTGCGCCTCTGCCTTGCACTAGCAGCCGCGGTTCTGACTCCACTTGCGACTCCAGCCCACGCACCTGCGGCTGAGCCTCTCAACTTCATCGTCATCGTCACCGACGACCAATCCTGGGGGTCGGAGGAATGGATGCCTTTCGTGTACCAACGGCCGGACTGGCTGAGGTTCGAGAACGCGTTCGTTCACTTTCCGAAGTGC
Organism: Actinomycetota bacterium; assembly: GCA_036258695.1. GTDB lineage: Bacteria > Actinomycetota > CADDZG01 > CADDZG01 > WHSQ01 > DATADF01. Next base: position 4,113 of record DATADF010000063.1, on the reverse strand, counting down.
TGTCCCTCGAGGGCAACGATCCTTACGGGGCTGTACTCGCACAACAACGGCATCGAAAACAATCGCAGCGGAGGGCAATTCGGCGAACGGCCTACTGTCGCCTCGGCCCTTCAAGACGCGGGTTACCGCACGGCCCTGATCGGCAAGTACATGAACGAGTACCCCTTCGGATTCGGAGCCTCGTATGTGCCGCCGGGCTGGGACCAGTGGTATGCCTTGGCCGATTCGGGCCGCTACTACCGCTATACGTTGTTTGAAAACGGAACCGCGGTCTCTTACGGATCACGTCCCTCGGACTACATCACCGACGTCCTCGCGCGGAAGGCTGAGGGCTTCATCCAGCAGTCGCAGAACGAACCCTTCTTTCTGTACTTCGCCCCCAATGCACCACACGAACCGCATGTACCCGCCGACCGGCACCTCGACGAGTTCGGATCTACGCCCGTCACCGTGCCCCCGAACTTCAATGAGGAAGACGTATCGGACAAGCCCGAATGGGTGCAGGCCTTGGAGTTCCGCTCCAAGACGGCGATGGAGGAGAGCCGTCGCAGGGAGCGCGAGCAACTGCTCGCGGTCGACGATGCGATTCGACGGATGTTCAAGACCCTCGAAGCAGCCGGAATACTCGATCGCACCGTGGTCGTATTTACCAGCGACAACGGTTTCGCCTTTGGCGAGCATCGCTGGCGCGGCAAGAAGTGCGGCTATGAGGAATGTTTGCGGGTCCCTTTCTACGTGCGGGGGCCCGGCGTTCTCGGCGGCCTGCGCACGGAACTGGTCACCAACACAGACATTGCCCCCACGATCTTGCAGCTGGCTGGTCTCAGTCCTCGTACTACCGATGGTCTGAGTCTGGTGCCCCTTCTGACGGGGAGCACCGAAGGCTGGCGCGATGCGGTGTTGATTCGAAGCCTGGGCCGCGCCAACGGCATTTCACTCGACTTTTGGGGTCTGCGAACCGGCCGCTACAAATATATGGAGCTGGGTACCGGCGAGCGCGAGCTCTACGACTTACAGGCCGACCCTTACGAACTAGAGAACCTAGCCCCGAACCCCGCTTTCGACGAGATCGAAGCGGACCTCGCGGCGCGTCTAGCCGAGTTGCGCCCCTAGACCTCCACCGTCTTACGCACGCAGACACGGTCTTGGCCTTCGGCCTGAGTGCAGACGCGCGCGCGCACTTTGATGCCGCAGTTTCCGACACAGAGACGGCGCTGTGCCTCGTTGGGGTTGTCGGACGAGGGGCCGCCCTTGTCGACGCGGATGCGGAGGCCGAACACCTTTATCTCACCGGCGCCCTCGACGTAGGAACCCCCAATGGCGAAGCGGTAGGGCCGCTCCCTAACGCGGGTTGCGGCTGGTCGCGATGAGTTGGACGCGGCAGCGGCCGGCGCCCCGATGCGATTAACCGCGGCGAGATCCTTTGCCGGGTCGGATGCCACCACGATGAAGTTCTCGGGGGGCGCCTCGGGGACGGGGGTAGTTGGTGGATTCAATATGGCACCTGAGATCAGAAGCGACATCGGGATGGCTAGAACTGCGAGCCCCATCGCTCCGACGGTCGATGCATTCGCCTCGTCTCCACCGACCCGCACGAGCATGTCGCTGACCAACGACCGAGCCTCCGAGATGCGCTCCCTGATCCGCGTCCCGACGAGCGCCACTCCGCATTCCGTCCTGCTGAGAAGAGCGTTGAGCTCTCGCCGTGCCCGGAGCCGAAGCATCTTGATGGCGTTGGCCCCGCGACCGTTGAGCTCCGCGCCGTCACCCAGCTCGCGCAGAAGCACCGACCGGTGCACCGAGCTCAGCTTCGCGAGGGCCTGGCGCACTCGGTCGAGCTCCAAGCGCGCGAGTCCGGCCTCTTCGACGTCATAGTCGGTGGCCATCTCCGGCACGGCGCCCAGGATCTCGCGGCGGCCGTTGCGACGAGCCTCGTCACGCAGCAGGTTCAGGGCAATGGTGACTGCGAGACGCCACGTCGGGCGAGTGGGATCGACGCGCTCCCACATGCCGAACAGGCGGAGGCCCGTCTCCTGCACAATGTCCTCGCGCTTGCACGCGGGGACGTTCTTGTTGCTGAGAAATGCGTGAAGCCGCCGCTCGAGCTCCGGCCAGCTGCGTTCAAATGCACGCTTCTTCTCCGGGCTCACCGTGCCCCCCTTAGGTCGATGAGGAGATCATCGTACCTATCCACTTAAGAGAACGCTTGTCCTGCTGGCAAAGTTGTTCCCTCCGAAGCTCCCTCTAACCCTTAATGGCCCTTGCTACCGAGATCCGTCCCGCGCCGAAATAGTCGTCCCGGCCTGCTCGGCCGAGGTCGACGGCGGTTTCCAAGATGCGTGCGATGACTTCTTCGGCCGTCCAATCGGGATGCGCCGAGAACAACAGCGCCGCCAATCCGGAGACCTGCGGGGCCGCCATCGAGGTGCCCGAGTGGGCGCCAAAGCCTGGAGTCGTCGGGGAGGAGCGCTCCGCGGGCAGCGTGGACCAGATATCCACCCCCGGGGCGGAGACATCCACGTAAGGCCCGTGACTCGAGAACGGGGCCCATTTGTCGCGGTTGGTGGTCGCGCCGACGCCCAGATAGCCGTCGCATGCCGCCGGGTACATGGCCGGGTTCTGGTCCTGCGCGGAGTTGCCGGAGGCTGCCACCAGGACGACTCCCTTGGCGGCCGCTACTTGAGCAAGAGCCAGGAAGGGGGCCGGACATGACGTCCCCCCGCCGCCCAATGAGAGGTTCACGACGCGAGCTCCAGACACGATTCCTTCGGCTATACCTGCCGACACCGCGAACGCGTCGCACGTCCCTTGTTCCGCGCACGCCCGGATGGCGAGCACCTTGGCGCCCCAGGAGATTCCCGCAACGCCGAAGTTGTTGTCCTGGAGCGCTGCGATGATGCCTGCGACATGGGTCCCATGACCGTTGGTGTCCGCCGGGTCGTCGTCGGCACTCACGAAGTCATGGCCCTGGATGATGCGCCCGATCAGATCGGGGTGAACCGATTCGACGCCGCTATCCACCACCGCCACGGTGACCGGGGAGCGTGTTCCGGTCTCGTGCTCCCATGCTTTCAGGACTCCCATCTTGTAGAGCGACCACTGGAACTGCAGATAAGGGTCGTTCGGTTCATCCATGAGGCGAAGACGGTGATTGCGCTCGACCCAGAGAACGGCGGGCTGCGCACGCAGCGCTGCCACCCGCTCTGCAGGAAGCTCGATGCGGTCCATGCGGATGAGCGGAACACGTCCCGTGACGCGTGCGCCCATGGCTTCGAGAAGGGTCTGTCGGAGCTCGGCGGTGGCCCCCTCGTCCCAGCCGACTAGTCGCGTCACCATCTGATCGTTCGGAAGACCCGCGCTCGGTCGCGCATGAGCCGCGTTGGCCGCGAGCATCAAGCCGACGATGACCAAAGCCGCGCGCTTCACGAGCGGACCTTCTCCGTGCGGACGCGCTCGCGTGCAAGGTGCAAGCTTGCGTAAGCAACCGACATAAGCGCGGCGGCGAGGTAGACAAGCTGCGCGTCGGTGGGCAGGGCGCGGCTCTTGGTCCTGCGAGCGCTCATCGCATACTCCTCACTCAATTCCTCGCGCATCCGTTGCGCGTGCACGAACGCGAGCTGCGGTTGCTCCTGTTCCTGTTGCGCTATCGCGGCTTGGGCCTGCGCCTGCTGCTGTGGCTGAGGCTGTTGCTGTGGAGCGGGGTTGGGAGCCTGTCCCGGCGCCGCGGGATTAGGCGGAGCCGGTACCGGCGGCGGGACCACCAGCGCGAATGGAGCGGGCTCCGGGAGAGGCGGCACGACCGCAGGGGGGCCCGGCGGCCGAACCGCCAGCTCTCCCACTGCAAACGAGGGCAGATACGACATGCTCCCAAAGAACGAGGCCCGCAGATCGTGCGTCGATCCCGGCCTCTGCAGCACGCGCTTTTGGATACACGCAGTTCCCGTCAGATCGGTCGCCCCGGTCCCGATGAAGCGGTCGCCAAGCGAGAAATGGACGTTTTGACCCGGAATGGGTGCCTCCTCGGCCTGGTGCGCGACCGACAGGAGAGCGCAGATGGGCTCGATCGTGTTGAACTCGGTCTTGATCGTCGGCCGCACCAGCTTAATTTGGCTC
>DATADF010000062.1:0-4944 GCA_036258695.1 Actinomycetota bacterium | reverse complement strand
GTCGTCTTGTAGGTCTTGTTGCCGATCGAATAGGGCTCGAAATCGACAACCTGCGCAGGCAGGCCGGCCTCGGGTGTGGGCCCGGTCTCGTCCGCTCCCGCGGCAACAACGGAGGGTCCGACGACCGCGGCAGTCGCAAGCGCAGCGAGGCCAAGGATCAGAAGGAAACGATTTCTACGCATTGGCTCTCCTTATTGGGCAGGGGCCCGGCGTCTCCTGCGGAACCCGGTCCCCCCGACGCATTATCTCCTTCACCGCATGTCACCTGTGGGAGCTCCGGGGGCGGGACTCGAACCCGCAACCCTCCGGTTAACAGCCGGATGCTCTGCCAATTGAGCTACCCCGGAACGCAGTCGCCGCGAGGAGCGGCGAGTTTGAATCCGACCAATCGGGTGATCGGCGGAGACCGATCCTATGTCCCGATTGGGCAACGTGGAAAGGGGGCATACGATTCCCCTAAGCCTTAACTTTTCAGGAGGTCAGCATGCGCAAAGGCGGTTTCCTACTCGGGCTGGGTGCCGGCTACGTTCTGGGTGCAAAAGCCGGTCGCGAGCGATACGAGCAGATCCACCGGCTGTACGAGAACATCCTCGCTTCCCCCGCCTTTCGGCAGGCTACGGGACGCGCGCGCGAAGCCGTAGGCACAGGGCTCGACCAAGCCAAGGACCTGGCCACGGAGGGCGTTTCCAAGGTTTCGACGGCCGTGCGTGAAAAGCGCTCGGGTACCGACGACCGTCCGGCGGGACTGTCGGTCGCTCCCCCGCCCTCCGACTAGCTGCTAGTTAGCTTCGCCTTCGCAGTTCGTCTGGTGCTCTACCTTCGGGCAGCGGTCCGTTCCCGGGCCCCCGTTGCCGGCATCTTCTCCGGCGCCGCCCGATAGCACGTCGTCACCACCCTGACCGGCGAGAGCATCGCGACCGCCGCCGCCCTTCAGACGATCACTACCGGCGCCCCCGTCGAGCTCATCGGGCCCAAAGCCACCGCAGACGAGGTCGCGGCCTCCACGTGCGAGCACGACGTCGTGACCCGCTCGCGCCACGATCACGTCGCGACCCTCGGTGCCAACGATGCGATCGTCTCCCGCGGTCCCGACGTCGGTGGCCTCAACCCCGGCGCAGGTGGGCCCCTGAGCTTCGGCCACCGGCAGGGCGAACGTCGCCAGTCCTGCTGCGAGAACAACCAGACCCCTGCGAATGCGGATCCGTTTTGCCATGGGCTTCTAAGTACCCGCTTGTTCCCCTTGGGAATCCGGGAACAGAAGCCTCCGCCGGGCGACCGGCTCTACTCCAGGTAGTCCCGGAGCTTTTGGCTGCGCGACGGGTGCCGCAACTTGGAAAGCGTCTTCGACTCGATCTGTCGAATGCGCTCGCGGGTGACCCCGAACTGCTTGCCGACTTCTTCGAGCGTTCGGGGTTGCCCGTCCCGCAGCCCGAAGCGCATCTCGATTACTTCTCGTGAACGCTGATCGAGGGTGTGGAGCACTGACTCGAGCTGCTCCTGGAGCAGCTTGAAGGAAGCTCGTTCGAGAGGGACGACGGCTTCGTCATCGGGAATGAAGTCGCCGAGCGACGAGTCCTCCTCCTCCCCGATCGGCGTCTCGAGGGATACCGGCTCCTGGGAGATCTTCTGGATCTCGCGCACCTTCTCGGGCGCGAGCTCCATGTGATGTCCGATCTCGTCCGCGGTCGGTTCGCGGCCGAGATCCTGCAGCAGCTGACGCTGAATGCGAACGAGCTTGTTGATCGTCTCGACCATGTGGACGGGGATACGAATAGTGCGCGCCTGGTCTGCGATTGCGCGCGTAATGGCCTGACGAATCCACCACGTCGCGTACGTCGAGAACTTGTAGCCCTTGGTGTAGTCAAATTTTTCGACCGCGCGAATCAGTCCGAGGTTGCCCTCTTGGATCAGATCTAGAAAAGCCATCCCGCGGCCCACGTACCGCTTGGCTATCGAGACGACGAGCCGCAGGTTTGCTTCGACCAGATGTCGCTTGGCCATGGCTCCATCGCGGCGTTGCCAGCGAAGCTCCTGCAGTTTCTTGTCGTTTAACTTCGATCCCTCGCGGTCCAACTCTTCCTCCGCGAGGACGCCCGATTCGATGCGTTTTGCGAGATCGACTTCCTCCTGCGCCGTTAGAAGAGCAACTCGCCCGATCTCCTTGAGGTACATGCGTACGGGATCGGTCGGAGGAGCCTTGAGCGCGAGGTCAACCTCCTTGCGCGCCCGCACTCGCTCTTCGTCGACATCGGGCGCCTGCTCCTCCTCCTCTTCTTCGGCCTCCTTGACGATGGTCTCGTCCTCGACGACATCGACGCCGAGCTCCATGAGGCGTTGATAGACCGCATCGGTCTCATCGGGGTTGAGGTCGAGAGTGGACAGGCTCTCGGCCAGATCGGCCGCGGTGATCGAGCCCTCGGCCTTGGCGGCCTTGATGATGCTCTCGACTTCCTCCGCGGGCGTCTCGGCGGTCGGCTTACTCGCTTGTCCCTCGGGCTGGGTTGCCTCGGCCAGCTCGGGTGCTTCTTCCGCGATGGACTCCTTCGGCACCATCAGGCGCTTTGCAGTTGATTCATGAGGTCGCGGCGATCGGCTTCGAGGGACACGAGCTCGGTAAACAGCTGGTCATGTCGCTCTGGCTCCTCTAGAGGATTTATGTCCTGCAGCGTATTCCGTCGAGATTTGATGTCGCGCTCTAAGCGGAACAGTCGCAGGCGCCGAAACACCTCGTCGATGCGCTCCGCCGACGGTTCGGTCGGCTCCTCGCTTACGGCCAGTTCCGCGTAGAGGGAGAGCGCCTCGGCGGATAGCTCCTCAGCCAGCGCAGCCTTATTCATGGCACCGTTTTCTTGAAAAGTGTTCCGCAGAGTGCGAAATAGCTCGCGGCGCGCCGACGAGGTGAAGTCCGCTTCACCGAGTTGCGCTTCCCAATCGGCCGCTTGCTCGACCCCCATCAGAAGCAACTGCAGCGCCTCCCGTTCAACCTTTACGTTCCCCGGAAGCCGACGGTCGCGGTCTCCGTCGCTTGTCCCCCCCGTCGAACTGGCTGTCCCCTGTAGTTCGTCCGCCAGCGCTCTGTGCATTGCATCTACGTCCACACCGATCCGCCGCGCGGCCACAAAAGCATATTCATGACGGGCTATCGGATCGGGGTGCCACCCTAGCACTCTGGCTGCTTCGCGAACCGCACGTGCGCGCGCTTCGGGGGTGTCCAAACCAGTTTGCGAGAGAGTCTGGTCAAGTTTGAACTCAAGCAGAGGAACGGCCCCATCGATCAGCTTGCGGACGGCTTCGGCGCCGCTCTCCAGAGCCACATCCGCCGGGTCCTGACCCGCCGGCAACGGCGCGACCAGAACCTCCAAGCCGATGCGATGATGAATTCCAAAGCCCCTTTCGGTAGCTCCCTTTCCGGCATCGTCTGCATCGAACATCAGGATCGCGCGCTCAGAGAACTTCTTCAGCAATTCGAAGTGTGTCTCTCCGAGGGCGACACCATTGGTGGCAATCGCCTCGGTTATCCCAGCCTCGTGAAGCGCGATCACGTCGGTGTATCCCTCGACGACCAGCGCAGCGCCACGCGCTATCGATGCTTTGGCCTTATTGAGTCCATACATGATGCGCGACTTAGAGAACACTGGTGTATCCGATGTATTGATGTATTTCGGCTGCTGGTCACCCATTGCTCGCCCCCCGAACGCCACGACCTCTCCCTGGAGGTTCCAGGTGGGAAAGGTGATCCGGCCCCGGAAGGTGTCGTAGAGACTGCCGTCGCGGTCGCTCTTCCGTCCCAGGTCGGCAGCAGTTATCTCGGCGGCCGTGAAACCTTTACCCAAGAGGTGGCGGCACAGCTGGTCTCGGCCCGGCGCGTAGCCCAGGAGCCAGCGCTCGGCGACCTCCTCCGAAAAGCCCCGACCTCCCAGATAGCGACGGGCTGCTGCCGCCTCCGGCGATTTCATCAGGGTGTCGTGGAAGAAACGCGCGGCAGCTTCGTTCGCCTTGATGAGACGACCGCGTTGGCCCGCCACAGCGGTCTGTTCACCGGGGCGCGCCTCTTCGTAACGGAGCTCCACGCCCACCTTGCGAGCCACCCATTCGACGGCTTCAGGGAACGGGAGGTTTTCGATCTCCTGTACGAATTGGTAGAGGTTTCCGCCCCGCTGGCACCCGAAGCAGTGCCACAAGTTGGATCCGGTATTGACCGAAAAGGACGGAGTCTTCTCCGAGTGGAATGGGCACAGGCCCTTGAAAGTGTGGGCGCCCGCCTTCTTGAGATGCGTGTATCCGGAGACGATCTCCACTATGTCCGCGCGCTCGCGCAGCGCGTCGATGTCTTCCGTTTTGATCTTCGCCACCGGTTCGTCTACCCCTTAATTACGTCGCGCGCGGCCAGCCAGGTGGGGAAGTAGGGGGCATCCTAAACGGCGTACTCGAAGCCCCCCCAAGACCCCCCCACCAGGCCCTCGAAGGCCCGAATAGCAAACCGATCAGTCATTCCGGCGACATAATCGACGGCCCGCGCACGTGGGTCGCCCGCGACCGATTCGTCCGACTCCGCTGGATTATCGGCGTAGTGCTCGAGCAGGGTTTCGACAACTCGCTCGACCGCTTTACGCGTCGCGGCTGCCACTTGGCCGAGATATACACGCTCGAAGAGGAACTCTCGCGTTGTCGCCATCGCTTCGGAAATTCTTGGGCTCATTCGGATCTCGGCAGCTCCCTCCGACGCCCCCAATAGATCCGTCACCATGTTCTTTATGCGACTCGAATGGTCCGCGCCGAGCTCGGCGGTCGTAATCGCCGGCAGGTCGAGCGGCGAAAGGATGCCGGCGCGAATCGCATCGTCGATGTCGTGGTTTATGTAAGCGATCCGGTCGGCGTAGCGCGTTATCTGCGCTTCGAGCGTCGCCGGCATCGGCATCGACCAGGTGTGGTTGGCGATGCCAT
>DATADF010000061.1:0-13785 GCA_036258695.1 Actinomycetota bacterium | reverse complement strand
GCAGCTACGGCGAGAGGGCGCTATCGGTTCTGGACATCGTGGAGCACGAGGACCTACGTGGCCAGAAGGTCGGGGAGCTCCACCACCATCTCGGATTGTCGGCAGTAAAGCGCCTCGGCAGCGAGCTCCGGGTGTCCCTCGACCATCGGGCCACGTAGGTCCTCGTGCTCCACGATGTCCAGAACCGATAGCGCCCTCTCGCCGTAGCTGCGCACGAGGTTGCCCGCTGATTCCTCCGTCAGGCCCAGCCGGCGAGTACGACGTTGCACGGCCTGGCGGAGCGACGCCACATCGCTGATGCCCAGCCGGATCCACCGGGTCCGGGAGCGCCCCGCGGCACCCAACTCGCCTGCCACCCGATCTACGGCGTTCTTGGCCATTCGTCTGTAGATGGTGAGCTTGCCTCCCGTGATCCCGATGATGCCGGGAGCGATGTCATAGATCGCGTGCTTGCGCGACAGATCGGCGGTCGCGCCCGCCTTCCCGGCGACCAGAGGTCGCAACCCCGCATACGCGCCCGAGATGTCCTCCGACCGTAGTGAGAGATCGAATGCTGCGTTGACCGCGTCGAGGCAATAGTTGCGATCGGATTCTTCAACCGTAGGGCGATCGAGGCTTCCCTCGTAGGCCGAGTCCGTCGTTCCGACGATCACTGCATCGCGCCACGGGATCACGAACAGCATGCGCTCGCGTTGCGCATCGGGGATAAATGCGGCCGCGTTCCCCACGGGCAGCACATCCTTGCGGAACACCAGATGCACGCCTTTGGAGGGACGCAGCCGGGGGGTGGCGCCGGCTCGCGCTATGGCCTCGACCCGATCGGTCCACACCCCCGTAGCGGCGATGATGCGCCGGGCCCGCACTTCGAGCAGCTCTCCGCTGACCGTGTCCTCGACTGTGGCCGAGCACATCTCGTCGGAGCCGGACAGATCTCGAGCAGCTACATAGTTCGCCGCCGTGGCTCCATAACGGCGAGCCTGGACCAGCAGCTCGATCACGAGCCGGGTGTCGTCGGTCTTGCAGTCGTAGAACAGGAAGCCTCCGCGCACCTTCCCTTCAGGCAAAGCCGGCACAAGATCGGTCGCCTCGGATGAGCTCAGGTATTTGTGAATACGCAGGTTCCGAAAGCTGGCCAGCGCGTCGTAGGCCCAGAGGCCGACTCCGAACTGCGCGCGGCGGAACCTATTGGTGACGGGCAGCACGAAGGGCGTGGCCTCAACCAAGTGGGGCGCCAGACGACGGAGGAGGTCGCGCTCGGTTGCGGCTTCTCGCATGAGACCGAACTCCCGCTGCTCGAGATATCGCAGTCCACCGTGGACGAGCTTTGAGGACTTGCTGGAGGTTCCGGACGCAAAGTCGCTGCGTTCGATCAGAGCGACGGTCAGCCCCCGAGCTGCAGCATCGAGCGCGATGCCGGCTCCCGTCACGCCTCCGCCGACGATCAACAAGTCGAAGGGCGCCCGGGACGACTCCGCAAGTCTTTGCAGCGCGTCGGAACGCGAGCCGAGCCCGGACACCTTCACGATAGCAATCCGATAGCCCACCGGATGACCGTTACCGCCCCAACCACGACGAAGACGATTCCGATCAGGACTAGTGGCCCAAGCCACCAGTCCATCGCGCGCGCGAGAGGATCGGGATCCGCTTCGGTGCTTTTGCGCACGACGAGCTGGGGACCACCGAGCTGTGCGAAATGAAGATGATCTTTTTGGCCCTCGACGACATCCGCCAATCCTTGAAGAAGGTCGATCAACTCGTCATCGTCGACGGTGACCGTCGCCTCGGTCAGTGGTTCCCCGCGTCGATCCTCGATCTTCATAGCCAGCGGATATCCTCCCGCGTATGCCTGCGGACCTGCGGCTTCTCGACGCTGAGCAGCGCGCGGTGGTCGAGATGGTACGGGAGTTCGCGACCGAGCAAGCCGCCCCGCGAGCGGACGATTTCGAGGCTCGGTCCGAGGATCCCATTGAGTTGTACGGGCAGCTCGCCGACCTTGGGCTCACGGGAATCCCTTTCCCCGAGGAGTACGGCGGCGGGGGCCAGCCCTACCTCACGTACCTATTGGTTATCGAGGAGATCGCGCGCTCATACCTCGCGCTTGCAATCGGTCTCTCGGTGCACACTCTGTGCGCGTTTGCCGTCAACACATTCGGCAGCGATGCCCAAAAGAAGGAGGTGCTGGCCAAGCTCGCTACGGGCGAGTGGTTCGGCGCATATTCCCTATCCGAGTCGGGCTCGGGATCCGACGCGGCAGCCTTATCCGCACGCGCCGAGCGTACAGATGGGGGATACCGGCTCAACGGGAGCAAGGTGTTTTGCACTCGAGGCGCAGAGGCCGACCTCGTTCTGATGATGGCGCGGACCGGGGGAGAGGGAGCTCGCGGGATCACAGCTTTTCTGCTCCCGAAGGGGACACCCGGATTTTCCGGAGGCAAGAAGGAAGACAAGATGGGGTGGCGCTCATCGCCCACATGGGGCTTGGTGCTCGAGGACGTCGATCTCTCGGAGAACTACCGACTCGGGGATGAGGGCCAGGGGTTCAAGATCGCGCTGGCCTCGCTCGATTCCGGTCGGCTGGGAATCGCCGCATGCTCGATAGGCGTCGCTCAGGCCGCCTTCGACGAGGCTCTCAAGTTCACATCGGAACGCGAACAGTTCGGTCGCCCCGTGGCCGCAAATGAAGGAGTCCAGTTCATGCTCGCCGATATGGCCACGCAGATCGAAGCGGGTCGTGCGCTCTATCGACATGCGGCGCGACTGCGCGACGCCGGCGCGGACTACTCCGTGGCGGCGGCCCAGGCCAAGTTGTTCTGCTCCGACACCGCGATGCGCGTCACGACCGATGCCGTGCAGCTACATGGGGGCTATGGCTACATCACCGAGTACCCCGTTGAGCGCTACATGCGCGAGGCCAAGGCGCTGCAGATCGTCGAGGGCACCAACCAGATTCAGCGCTACGTGATCGGGCGGAAGCTGACCCACTTGTAGTCCGTTCGCAAGATCGGACGCTTCGGGGCCGGTTTGGGATGGCTGAGCGAGAACGCGTTACAGAAGCGGGCGGTGCTCGAACGGGGTCGACAGGACGATGGTCGAGCGGGTTATGACCTCGAGCTTGGCTCGTAATCCGTCGAGCAGCTCCTCCAGGTCCTTTGTCGTGGGGGCGCGCACTACAAGGACGTAGGAGTTATCGCCGGCCACCGAGTAACACGACTCGACCAATGGGAATTCCGCCACGAGCCCCGGAATGTCCGGAGGGGAGGCCGGCCTCAAAGACAGGCTGACGAAGGCGGTAATGGGGAATCCCGCAGCCTCGAGGTCGAGTTCCGCGCGGTAGCCGCGAATGACGCCCGCCTGTTCGAGCTTGCGCACCCGGTCGTGGACCGAGGACGGCGCCATCCCGATCTCCGACCCGATCTGCGCGTAAGTCATACGGGCGTCTCGGCTCAGTAGGGCGAGGATCTGGCGGTCCCGGTCATCGGGCATGAGCGAATATCCTCCAACTTTCGGCTAGTTAAACCGGATATTGTTCGGTATCCTGGCCTCAAAGCGTACAGAGACCACCTCCGGAGGGCAAGTGTCTGCACCCAATCAGACGGGCTGGCCACGGGTCGCCGCCGCGCATCCGTCGGCCCAGCCGTACAGCTACCCGCCGCGACGCGCCTTCGTGGATCCCGACTGGCGGCGGCTGCCGGCGTATCGCGATGTGTCCGACTCGGAGTGGCGCAGTGCGCGCTGGCAGCGCCAACACTCGATCAAGTCTCTCAGCGAGCTCAAAGAGGCCCTCGGCGCCCTTCTGCCCGATGACTTGGCCGACTCGATCGCCCGCGACCAACAGCAACGGGCGACGATGTCGATGCTGCTGCCTCCGCAGATGGTGAACACGATGGATGAAGAGGATCTGTGGTCGGACCCGATCCGGCGATACATGGTCCCGGCTCTCGCCGATCGGGACCCCGAATGGCCGAGCCATCCGATGGCACAGCGGGACAGCCTGCACGAGGCCGACATGTGGGCCGTAGAGGGGCTTACACACAGATACCCGACGAAGGTGCTCGCGGAGCTCGTGTCAACGTGCCCGCAATACTGTGGCCACTGCACGCGCATGGACCTCGTTGGCAACAACGTGCCCCAGTTCCTCAAATATCGCTTCCAGTTGAGGCAGAAGGAACGTTACGAGGCGATCCTGGATTACCTGCGCGTCACGCCGTCCGTACGAGACGTGGTGGTGTCCGGCGGCGACATTGCGAATCTCCCCATCTCTCATCTCGAAGACTTTGTGTCGTCACTGATGGACATCGACCACATCCGAGACATACGTCTGGCCACCAAGGGTCTTATGGGCTTGCCGCAGCACTTCTTGCAGGACGAGGTGTTGTCCGGCCTGGGGCGTCTGGCCCAGAGGGGCAACGACCGGGGAGTGGATCTCGCGGTGCATATTCATGTCAACCACGCCAACTCGTTGACGCCGCTCGTGGCCGAGGCCGTGGCCCGGCTGCACGATGTCGGCATTCGCCACATACGGAACCAGGGCGTTCTGTTGCGCGGCGTCAACGACTCGCAAGAGGCAATACTCGATCTCTGCTTCACCCTCCTCGACGAGATCAAGGTCACGCCCTACTACTTCTATATGTGCGACATGATCCCGAACTCCGAGCATTGGAGGATCTCGGTCGGGCGCGCGCAACAGTTGCAGCACTCGATCATGGGGTATCTGCCCGGCTTCGGCACGCCCCGCGTCGTGTGCGACATTCCGTTCGTCGGCAAACGATGGGTCCACCAGCTGGAGTCCTACGACCGCGTGCGTGGGATCTCTTATTGGAGCAAGAACTACCGCACCGGGATCGAGATGGATGATCCCGCGGCGCTCGAGCGTCACTACGAGTACTACGACCCCATGCACTCGCTTCCGGCCGAGGGCCGTGAGTACTGGGAGAGCACGCAGCATTCGGTGAGCGCGTAGCACGAGCATGGATCGCTTCGGGATGCATCGCAGCCTTGAGCCACCCGGCGCCCTTCCACAGCAGGCGAGGGTGCTGGATGCCACCTCACCGCTCCGTGCCGACGAGATCGCCGTGTCGGTCGAATCACTGAACATCGACTCGGCGTCTTGGGTTCAATTGGTCGAAGAGTGCAACTCCGACGGCGTCGCGATGGCCGACCGGATCCTCGAGATCGTCAAGGCTGCCGGAAAGATGCACAATCCGGTGACGGGCTCGGGTGGGATGCTCATCGGAACCGTGACTGAATTGGGATCACACCGCAGCGAGCCCACGGTTGGCACGCGGATCGCGACGCTGGTCTCGCTCACTGCTACGCCGCTTGTCCTGGACGAGATCGTGGAGCTAGATCCCTCGTCACCTCAGATTCGCGTACGCGGGCGAGCGATTCTGTTCGGCTCCTCCATCTACACCGAGGTGCCTACGGACCTGGACGAACGCACGGTGCTCGCGACGCTGGACGTCTGCGGTGCGCCCGCGTGGGTTGCCCGGCTGGTCCGCCCAGGGATGAGGGTCGTAGTGATGGGCGGCGGAGGCAAGTCGGGAATGCTCGCGGCTGCCCAGGCCGCGCGGATGCTCGGCGATGGCGGACGGGTATTAGCCCTCTGTTGGCCTGAGGCCACCGTCGATTCGGCCCGCACGGTTGGAGCGGATGCCGTCGCAGTGGATTGCACGGATGCGAGCGCTGTTCTCGAGTCGGTTACGACCGCGTTCGACGGCGACTCCGCCGACCTCGTGTTCGTGTGTACGAACGTAGGTGGGTGCGAGGGCCCCGCCGTGCTGGCGTGCGCCGACGAAGGACGCGTTGTGTTCTTCTCGATGGCCACGTCTTTCTCCGCGGCCGCGCTGACCGCCGAGGCGCTCGGCAAGTCCTGTGAGCTCACCATCGGCAACGGGTTCGTCCCCGGTCATGCCCGGCTGGCTCTTGACCTCGTGCGCTCCCATCCCGAGCTACGCCAGAAGATGTCCGAGTGACGACCACGTTGTTCCGCGGTGGCGAGGTCCGGGTCGATGCCGATCGGGTGGCGTCGTGGCTGCTGGTCGAGGACGAGGTCGTCCGAGCCCTCGGTACTTCCGACGAACCACCGGCCGCCGATCGCGTCGTCGATCTGGCCGGGGGCGTGCTGGCCCCCGCCTTCTGCGACGCTCACGTGCACCTGCCGGCCACCGGGCTGTACGCGTCGGGGCTGGATTTCCGGGGCGTAACGGCGGCCGACACGATCCTCGCCGGCTTCGAGAGACATGCGCGCGAGGGCCGTGCCTTTCTATTCGGCGGCAACTTCGAGGACCCGTTGGATCGCCCGCTGTCGCGCCATGAGCTGGACCGATCGGTGGGGGAGAGCCCCGCTCTCTTGGCCCGGGCCGACATGCACTCCTGTGTCGTGTCGTCGGCCTTGCTCGCCCAACTCGACCTCACGGGCATCGAGGGCGTCGATCGGGACGCGGACGGAGATCCGTCCGGCTACCTGCGAGAGCAGGCCGCGGCGCGCGCATGGCAGTGGTTCGACTCCAACCTTCCACCCGACGATCAGAAGGCAGCCATCCGAGCCGCCGCCCGAGTGGCCTATGCGAAGGGCGTGGCCGCGGTTCACGAGATGTTCGTCGTCGAGTGGAGAGGGTGGAACGCATTCGATCTCCTTCGTAGCGTCGTGGACGAGCTTGCCCTCGAAGTCGCCGTCTATTGCGGCACTCCGGAAGTGGACCGCGTGGTAGCTCTGGGCTTGCCTCGAATCGGCGGCGATTTCTTCCTCGACGGGTCTTTCGGCTCCCACACGGCATGGCTCGAGAAGCCCTACGTCTCGAGTCCTCCCAGCGGGTCGGCTCCCTCAGGCCTGAGTTACCGATCGGACGACGAGCTGTTCGAGTTCTTCCTCTCGGCTCATGAAGCGGGGCTACAGGTCGGAGTGCATGCCATCGGTGATGCCGCCATCGAGCAAGCCATTGCCACCTGGGAACGCGTCGCGGAGAAGGTGGGAGCGAACGTGGTCGCTGCACGTGGGCACAGGATCGAGCACTTCGAATGTGCCACCGACGATCACATCCGGCGCGCTGCGGCACTCGGCCTCAAGGCGAGCGTGCAACCGGCATTCGATGCGTTCTGGGGCGGCTCCGATGGGATGTACGCGCAGCGCATCGGCCCCGACCGCGCCCTGCAGATGAACCGTTTCGGCACCATGCACAGGCTCGGCGTTGCGCTGGGCGCCGGCTCGGATTCGACCGTCACCCCGTTGAACCCGTTCCTTCAGATGCGCTCGCTCAGGCTGCATCACGTTGAGGAAGAGAGGGTGCCCGCGCCGGATGCCTTCCGTATGCACACCGAGGGCTCTTTTGGGCTGGCGTTCATGGATGGCGGGATTCTGGAGCCCGACCGCCCCGCGCATCTCTGCTGGCTCGACCGTGACCCGGTCACGACCGACGCGGAGCAACTGGAGAACACGGAAGTCCTCGGTACCTGGGTAAGGGGAGCGCGCGTGTGGCCCGAGGCCGACGCGGAGACGGCATGAGGAAGCCACCGTTCACACGACCCGTTGGACGACTGCACCTCGATGCGTCCTCGATCGCCGAATGCAGAGCTCTAGCGGCGGAGATCGCCGAGCCTCTAAACGAGCTCGCCCGCACCCACACGACGAAGTCGATCGAGCGCGCGGTGCTCCGGCTGATCGGGGTGGACGGGGTTAGTCCGGGAGCGGACGGACCGATCCCCGTCCCGAACCTCGTCGTCGACGCGATCGAGCAGTCGGTCGGTCTCGGAAGAGGAGCACTGGTGCCCTTGCTCCACGCGGTCGAGACCGGATGCGGCCACATCCAGTCCGAGGCGAAAGCCATCGCAGATGGAGCCACGCCGGTTGTATGGCCGGACGGAGTCGAACTCGAGATAGCCGTGACGCGCGCCCGGGCCGAGGCCGATCTGGCGGAACAACGCATACGGGCGGCCGCGGCGCAGCGCGATCGGCTGATAGCGGAAGTGGGGGAGGCACCCAAGCCGTGGTTCTACTTGATCGTTGCAACGGGCAACATCCACGACGACATCCCCCAGGCTCAGGCCGCGGCCCGAAACGGTTGCGACATCATCGCGGTCATTCGCTCGACGGGACAGTCCCTACTGGACTACGTGCCCTTCGGCGCGACAACCGAGGGCTACGCGGGCACCTACGCGACGCAGGAGAACTTCCGCCTCATGCGCTCGGCCTTGGATGAGGTCGGCGCCGAGGTCGGTCGCTACATCCGTCTGACCAACTACGCAAGCGGCCTGTGCATGCCGGAGATGGCGGCACTCGCCGCGATGGAACGCCTCGACATGATGCTCAACGACTGCATGTACGGGATCATCTTTCGCGACATCAACATGCAGCGCACGTTCATCGATCAGCATTTCTCCCGGATGATCCACGCGCTCGCGGGAATCGTGATCAACACCGGCGAAGACAACTACCTGACGACCGCCGATGCCGTTGACTCAGCGCACACCGTGCTCGCCTCTCATTTCTTGAACGAACGGCTCGGCCTGAACGCGGGCCTGAAGGAGGACCAGCTCGGGCTCGGTCATGCATTCGAGATCAATCCCGAACTGCCGGATCAAGTGCTTATGGAGATCGCCCACGCGCAGCTGATTCGGGAGTGCTTTCCGAATCATCCGCTCAAGTGGATGCCACCGACCAAGCACATGACCGGAAACGTGTTCCAGGGCTTTCTGTACGACGGGATGTTCAATCTCGTGGGCGCTCTGACGGGGCAGGACATCATCCTCCTCGGGATGATGACGGAGGGCATCCACACTCCGTTCTTGTCCGATCGCGACCTCGCCCTCGAGAATGCCGACTACGTCTTCGGAGCGGCCGGAGGACTGGGAAGCGAAGTCGCATACGCACCGGGAGGGTTCATCGAGCGACGCGCCGCCGAAGTCCTAGAGGAATGCCGTCAGATGCTGACCAAGATCGCCGACGTCGGCATGTTCGACGCGATAGAGGCCGGCATGTTCGGCGACACGTCCCGGGCGCGCGATGGGGGGAGGGGCCTCGACGGCGTGATCCCGCGGGAGCGCGGCTATCTCAACTCGATCGAGGACCGGCTTGGCGACGCGCTCGGAATCGCATGATGGGACTTCGGATGGGAGTCGCGTGATGGACATCAGGCCTTACGGCGATGCTCCCGACGATGGCCTCGTCCAGGTCTCGTTCACCTTGCCACTGGCCGCGTCCGAACGAGCGCGCGCGGCCGCTCTCGAGCTCGCCCTCAAGATGGGTCTGCAGCGGCCGCAGATCGTGCACCTCAAACCGATAGGGGACTCGTTCAGTTTCTTCGTCCTGTACGGGGCCCTCGAACATTCAGTGGACCCCGAAACTCTCGAGGTCGAGGAGCAGGAGTTTCCCCTGCTGGCCCCCGCGGAAATCAATCGAGTGATTCGCGAGCAGCTGCGGCGACAGATGGTCGTCCTCGGTGCCTCTACCGGCACCGATGCGCATACCGTGGGCCTCGACGCCATCCTGTCTTTCAAAGGCTTCGCCGGTGACAAGGGCCTCGAGAGCTACTCCGAGATGCGGGTGGTGAACCTGGGGTCACAGGTGTCCGCTCAAGATCTCGCCGCGCGCGCCATAGCGGAGCGCGCCGATGCGGTACTCGTGTCCCAGATCGTGACCCAGCGCGAGGCTCACCTTCGTCATCTGAGCGAAGTGCGGGAAGCGCTGATCGCAACCGGGGTGAGAGACAAGGTCGTGCTGGTCGGCGGCGGACCGCGGCTTGTTCCTGCGCAATCCATCGAGCTCGGATACGACCGAATATTCGGGCGTGGGGCCAAGCCATCAGAGGTGGCCTCGTTCCTTGCATGGAAAATCGCTAGCCACGATCGGTCGGCTGCGTGAGCGAGGCTCTCGTCGTCACCCACCGCGTCCGAATGTCGCAGCGGGACGCCCACTACGGCGGGGACCTCGTCTCCGGTGCTCGGCTCTTGGAGCTGATGGGTGACGTCGCGACGGAGATCTGCATTCGCCACGATGGCGACGAGGGTCTTTTGGCCGGCTATTCCCGGGTGGAATTTCTGGCCCCCGTCTTCGCCGGGGATTTCCTCGAGGTGCGTGCTGAGCTGGCCGGGGTCGGCCGAACCTCCAGGGAGATCGCGCTCGAGGTGCTGCGATACGCTCGGCCGCGCCGGGAGGAGTCGGATTCGGCGGCAGATCTACTCGACGAGCCCGAGGTGGTTGCACGGGCTACAGGAACCGGTGTCGTGAAGTTGGAGCGACAGCGAAGGGGTGGTCTATGAAGAGAGTTGATGGGGTCCTAGCGGTCACCTATGACTGCTGGGGCACATTGCTGAAGGACCGCAACTGGGAGGGCGCCATGCAGATCCGCGTAGGCGCCCTTGTTGATTTCCTGGGCGTGGACAAAGACGAGGCCGCTGAGTTGCTTGCCGAAGCGTGGGCCAAGCACGATGAGGCGTGGAAACAAGTGGAGACCTTCGGTCCGGGACGCATGGCCGCGTACTGCCTGCAATCCCGTGGGATAAGCGACGACGACGCCCTGAGTTCGCTAACCAAGCAATTCGAAGAAGCCAGCCTCGTGCATGGAGTGGATGCCGTCGAGGGAGCCGCCGAGGTTCTGGCGCGTCTGCGGGCCGCCGGATTGCGCGTCGGCCTCGTTTGCGACACGGGCCTGACTCCCGGACGAGTGGTGCGGCATCTCCTCGACGAAGCGGGCCTCCTAGAGCACTTGGAAGTTCAGTGCTTCTCCGACGAAGTGGGGGTACCCAAGCCCGGCAACGAGATTTTCGCCAAAGCGCTCGCGGAGCTCGGTGCGCGGCCGCCCGAGGCCCTACACGTCGGAGACCTGCGCCGAACCGACATCGCGGGCGCTCGCGACATCGGCATGCACGCGGTGAGGTTCAGAGGTGTACACGACGACCGCAGCGACATCACCGACGCGGACATCGTGATCGATCGTCACGACCAACTTCTCGAAGTGGTGGGGATCGGGGAAAGAGCGGCCTGACCGGCCGACCCGGCCTATCTAGTGCTCCGGATCCTCCGCGACCCACAACGTCCTGTCGCGCTCTCTCGTGGAATCGATCTCGAACCAAACCAGCGAAACGTCGCCCGATTCGATTCCCCACCTGTCGGCGATGCGATCCACCAGGAAAAGGCCCCAGCCGGATTCCTGAGTTCCGTCGCGCTCCGGCGGCACGTAGTCGAAGCCGCCTCCCGGGTCCGACACTTCGACCCGCAAGACGTCGGCTTCAAGCGTCAAGCGGAGACCGATCCATCCCCGAGCCCCGAGACGTCCGTGTCGAATGCTGTTGGTCACGAGCTCGTTCACGAGGAGCCGCACGTCTTCGAGCAGGACAGCCGGAAGACGGTCCTCCAGAGATGCCAGTGCGCGACGCGCTTCGGATGCAGCGCGTAGCCCGCCGGCGAGCCGGAGGTCAAGCTCGACGGTCACAAACGAATAGCCCTATCTAGTAGGAGATGCCCCAAGTAGCGCGCTCGAGCCCCGCTTTGCCGCACACGACGCATGGGCCGCCGGGATCGACCCGGTCGCGAGGGAGCGCGCGGATCGTTGCCTTGGTCTCCTCCGTCACTTTCTCCTCGCAGGAGAACTCACCGCACCACGGGCCGACCCAGAAGCCGCCTTGGTCGATGAGCCCCTCGCGCAACTCGGCGAAGTCCGAAGCTTCGTGCGTGTTGCGATCCCTGAAGGCGAGAGCATCTGCATGTAAGCCTTTCTGAACCTCGGACAGCACTTCCGGCGCGGACTGCACGACCTGAGCAAGCGGAACGCGCCGCTTTTCACCACTTACCCGGTCGACGATCACAGCAGAGTCCGCGTCGAGGTCCTTGGGGCCAAGTTCGATCCGGACCGGGACACCCTTGAGCTCCCACTCGCTGAACTTGTAGCCGGGCCGATGCTGGTCGCGTGAGTCGACGCGCACGCGCACGTTCGCACCGCTCAGGTCGTCGCGCAACGATTCGGCCGCCTGTAACACCCTGCCCTGATCGGAATCGCTCGCGTAGATCGGCACGATCACGATCTGAGTCGGAGCAACCAGCGGAGGCAGCCTGAGGCCGCGGTCGTCACCGTGAGTCATGACGACGGCTCCGACTATCCGGGTTGAGACACCCCACGAGGTTCCCCACGCGAAGTCCTGTTCACCCTTGTCATTCAAGAAGCTGACGTCATACGCCCGGGCAAAGTTCTGCCCGAGGAAGTGCGACGTCCCGGATTGCAGAGCCTTCGTGTCACGCATCATGGCCTCGATCGTGTAGGTCTCTTCGGCCCCGGGGAAGCGCTCCGACGCCGGCTTCCGACCGGCAATCACCGGGATCGCAAGCACGTCCTCCGCAACCTCCCGGTACACGTCCTGCATCCGAAGAGCTTCTGCGTGAGCCTCGTCGGCGGTGGAATGAGCGGTATGTCCCTCCTGCCACAGGAACTCGCTCGTCCTCAAGAACAACCGCGTGCGCATCTCCGCGCGCATCACGTTGCACCACTGGTTGTACAAAAGAGGCAAATCGCGGTAGCTCTGGACCCACTTGGCGTACGCGTTCCAGATAACGGTTTCGGAAGTCGGACGGATGTACAAGGGCTCCTCGAGCTCACTGTCGCCCGCATGAGTCACAACCCATACCTGCGGCGTGAATCCCTCGACGTGCTCGGCCTCTTTTTCGAACAGCGAGCGAGGGATGAGCATCGGGAACATCAGGTTCTCGTGGCCGGTCGCCTTGAAACGGTCGTCGAGAGCGCGCTGGATCCATTCCCAGATCGCATATCCCCACGGCTTGATCACCTGAGAGCCGCGCGCGAGCCCATGTTCGGCCATGCCGGATTGCTTGACGACCTCGACGTACCAGGCGGGAAAGTCTTCGCTTTGCTTCGGCAGAGTGGTGACCATCAGCTCCCCACTACCTCGAGGATCACTGTGCTGGCCGATCGCCCGGACGAAGGGAACAGAACCAACAGGATCCGCTGCCAGGTGCCCAAGTGCAGCTTTCCGGCCTCGATCGGAAGGGTGACGGAGGCGCTGCCCACGAGAGCGCGTGACTTCTCCGGCCCCAGCTTGCGAAGCACGCGCTCCATGTCGGCCATCAACCCCGACTCCCGCTCGTTCACGACGAGCCTGGAATCTTCATCTGATGCGAATACCGTCACGCGGCCGGATCGCACCGCGGACTCCCTGAGCGCGGCCTCGACCTTGTCCGTTATGTCGATGAACGAACCGGCCGAAGGCTGGATCGAATATTCGGTTTGATGGCTTCGCATAGTGCTTCTCTCGTGGTTTGGCTTTTCTCGATCCACAACCTCAGGCTAATGGTTGTTGAGAATCCGTGGAGCGATTGTGGACTATTCAGATTGTTTCGCGCTCCAGCTGCTTCCCGATTGACAGCGCGCGGTCGGCTCTCTATCGTGCGCCACTGGCCCAAGCATTTTGAAGCGTCAGGACCCAAATCGAGGTCCGTAAGGACCTTGGCGGAGGGGACACCGAGACGTCCGGGGAGGTTCGTCCGAACCAGACGGCTCGCTGCTAGATCGCCGGCCTCGCTCGGTTCTACCGGGTCGGGGGCGGGGTAAGCGGCCCGGTGGTAGCCCGCAAGGGTTGCCTGTCGGAGGACACGAACTCCGGGGGAAGTCGCCACGAAAGCTTGGGCCACTAGAAATTCACGAAGACCCGAGTGGCGCGAGGAAAACGCTACGACGGCACCGCCGTCTACGCGGCCCCGACCGTTGTTCGGGTCTTCGGCGTTCTGGGGCCATCTTCGGACCCTTCCTTCGATCCCTTTCGAGGTCGTCTTCGTACTTCTTC
>DATADF010000060.1:0-1507 GCA_036258695.1 Actinomycetota bacterium | reverse complement strand
GACGTAGTTGCTCCCCACCGGGTCGGGAACGCCCATGAACACGACGGGAATCGCAGCGGTCGCCTCCTTTGCATACGGCGCGGTCTGCGGTCCCACCGTCATCAGGACATCGACGTTGAGCGCGACCAGTTCGGCGGCCATGCTCCGAAAACGCTCCGGCATCTCGTTCGCAAAGCGATGCTCGAGCACGATGTTGCGCCCGTCCGCGTAACCGAGGTCGCGAAAACCCTCGACAACCGCCGTATAGTAGGCGCCTTGCGCCTCGGCACTGCCTGCGTGCCAGAGAACGCCGACTTTAGGGATTTTGCCTGTCTCCGCGCGGGCGAAGCCCGGCAGGGAAAGACTTGCGCCGTAGACCAGCGAAATGAACTCCCGTCGTCTCATTCGATCACCTCATCGGCGCGGAGGAGCAGCATGGGCGGAATGTCAAGCCCGATTGCTTTCGCAGCCTTCAGGTTAATCACGAGCTCGAACTTGGTCGGCTGCTCGAACGGCAGATCGGCGATGCGGGTCCCGCGCAAAACCCGGTCCAGCTGTTTGGCCACCACCCGAAGGGTTTCTAGATAGCTCGGCCCATAACTCATGACGCAGCCGGCTTCCGTCATCTCGCGCCATTGGCAGATGGTCGGCAGGCGGGCTTGCGCCGCTGCGGTGGCGATGATGCCCGATACGCCGTTGAACATCGGCGAGGCCAGAACGTTCACTGCCTCGAAGCCGGCCTCGCGCGCCCTGCGGAACGCGGGCGCGATATCCTCCGGCTGGCTCGCGTCGATGACGTCGAAGGTGACGCGCAGCTCCTGCGCCGCTTCTCTCAATGAGCGGAGATGCTCTGCCGGTGCCGCTGCGGGGTCGCGCAACGCGGCGAGCCGGCGCGCGTCCGGCATCAGCTCCCGCAACAGCGCGAGACGCTTCACGTTGAGCTCTTCGGTAAAGATGGTGACGCCGCTCAAATTGCCGCCTGGGCGAGCAAGGGTCGGCACGAGGCCTAGCTCGACGGGAAAGCTGGTGACAGCGACAATCGGGATCGAAGGGGTGGCCTCCCGAAGCGCGCGTACCGCCGGCAGCCCGAGAGCAACGATAGCGTTTGGCTGGGCGCGAACGATCTCCGCCGCGACATCCGGCAGGCGCTCGACGCGTTCCTCGAAGTATTCGACGAGCCGCAGCGTGCGGCCGTCCTCTTGTCCGAGTTCGGTCAGTGCCCGCCGGAGCACGCGATTGAGCGCAGCGCCGCTTTCCGCCTTCGACACGCGCAGAACCGCCACAGTCGGAAGCATTGCTTGCGCAAATCCGGAGCCGTGACGGACCGACGCGGCCAATATCACGCCGGAGAGACCTGAGAGTAAGTCCCGCCGCCTCATTCGATCACCTCGTCGGCGCGGGCGAGAAGGGTGGGTGGAATCGTCAGACCGAGTTCCCGCGCAGCCTTGAGATTCACGACAAGCTCGTATCCTGTCGGTTGCTCCACAGGGATCGTTGCAGGGTGCGCCCCGCGCAACACCTTGTCGAC
>DATADF010000059.1:0-6787 GCA_036258695.1 Actinomycetota bacterium | reverse complement strand
ACCGCGCCGAAGACCGCGAGCGTTTCGGCGCCCTCCTTGCCGACCTCGCTCTTCCGCATCCTCCGAACGGGCTGGCCCGGTCGATCTCAGAGGCGCGCGCCATCGCCGAATCGGTCGGCTATCCGGTCTTAGTGCGGCCCTCATACGTGCTCGGTGGACGGGCGATGGAGATCGTGTACGAGGAGTCGTCTCTGGATCAGTACATGGCTACCGCCGCGGAGGTGTCGCCGGAACATCCCGTACTGATCGACGAGTTTTTGGAAGGCGCAGTCGAGATCGACTGTGACGCCGTATTCGACGGTCGTGAGTTGTTCGTCGGGGGAGTCCTCGAACACATCGAGGAAGCCGGAATCCACTCGGGCGATTCCGCCTGCGCCCTCCCGCCATTCACTCTGGGTGGGGACCAAGAGGAGCGGGTGATCGCCACGACCGATGCGATCGCTCGCGCCCTCGGAGTACGCGGTCTCATCAATATCCAGTTCGCCGTCAAGGAAGAACAGGTCTTCGTACTGGAGGCGAACCCACGTGCCTCGCGTACCGTGCCCTTCACGTCCAAGGCGATCGGTATCCCCCTGGCCAAGGTCGCGGCGCGCGTGATGGCCGGTGCGACCCTTGTCGAGCTTCGCGAGGAAGGCCTATTGCCCGAGCGTGCCGTGGGCCATGAAGACCTGGAACATGTTGCGGTGAAGGAAGCGGTCCTCCCGTTCGAGCGCTTTCCCGGGGTCGACACAGTGCTCGGCCCTGAGATGCGGTCCACCGGCGAAGTGATGGGCATCGACGACAACTTTGGGGCGGCCTTCGCCAAGGCGGAGACGGCCGCCGGCGTGCGACTGCCGACTAAGGGGACGGTGTTCATCTCGGTTGCGAACCGCGACAAGCGTGCCGTGATATTTCCTGCCAAGCGTCTGGCCGATCTTGGTTTCCACGTCCTCGCCACCAAGGGGACGGCCTTGGTCCTCCAGCGGGCCGGAGTCGATGCCGAGGTCGTCGACAAGGTGTCACAGGGGGCCGGGAGCGAAGGGCGCGCAGAGGCCGCTTCCAGCTTGGTCGAGCGGATCTCCTCCGGGGACATAGACCTGGTCTTCAACACGCCATTCGGACGAAAGGCCCGCTCCGACGGCTACTTCATTCGCACTGCGGCGGTCAATGCAGGAGTGCCCTGCATAACCACGATGGCGGGGATGGCCGCGGCCGTGCAAGGGATTGAGGCGCTGGTCGCGAACGACGTGAAGGTTCACTCGCTACAGGAGTATCTGGCGCGCGGGCAGGCGCGAGGCTAAGCATGTGTCTCTGATGCAGATCTCAACCGGCGAGGTCCTCTCGCACAAGAAATACGGTGAGCACTATCACTCGCTGACGGTAGTGGCTCCCGAGATCGGCGAAAAGATGCGACCGGGGCAGTTTGTGAACGTCCGGTGCGGCGATGATCGCGCGCACATCCTGCGGCGTCCCTTCTCCGTATACCGGCTGCATCGCCGCGGAGGGTGGGCCTCGACAATCGAGCTCGTCTTCGACATACGCGGCCCGGGCTCGGAATATCTGTCCCAGCTGCGAGCTCACTCGAGCATCGACTTGATCGGACCGCTGGGGCGCGGCTTCGCGCTGCCCAAAAGGCGCGCCCATTGTTTGCTCGTCGGTGGCGGCATCGGGGCGACGCCCCTTTTCTTCCTAGCCGATGAGCTGCGCAACGAGGGCCACCGTGTCGACGTGATCATCGGAGCCCGAAACGTCGGGTTGCTCCTGAACCAGATAGAGGCGCGCCGACTGGCCTCGGTCTGTCGCATCACCACCGATGACGGCAGCGCAGGCGACAAGGGCAGGGTCACCGACGTCATGTTGGAGACGATGGAGAAGTGCGAGACCGAAGTGGTCTACGCGTGCGGCCCGCACCCCATGCTCGCCGCGGTCTCCTCCCTCTGCACGCAGCAGAAGATCCCGATTCAAGTAGCGGTGGAGGAATTGATGGCATGCGGCTACGGCGTCTGCATGACGTGTGTGATGCCGCTGCGAAAGGCGCGCCGTCAAGATGGCGACGAGGACGAGATCGTCTATGCACGGTCGTGTACGGAGGGGCCGGTCTTCAACGGCGCAGCGGTTATCTGGAACGGTGCCGCGCCGGCCGATGCGGTGGCCTCAGACCAGGCGGAGTTGTCGCCCGCGGGCGTGCCCGTGCGCCAACCGCTGTTCGGCGACAGTGACAACGAGCACCCGCCTCCGGGCAACTAGGAGCTAATCGCACATGGCCGGACAGACGCTCGCGACTCAGCTCGGCAACATCGCACTGAAGACGCCGGTTCTCGTCGCGTCGGGTACGTACGGAGCGGGTCGTGAGGCGTCGGCGTTCGTCGATCTGTCGAAGCTGGGCGGGATCATCGTGAAGTCGATGACCGCTGTCCCGTGGAAGGGCAAGCCGACCCCACGCATGTGCGAGACGCCGTCCGGGATGCTCAACGCCATCGGCATTCAGAACAAGGGCGTGGACCACTTCATCACCGAGGATCTGCCCTGGCTCCTGAAGAAAGAGGCCACCGTCTTTGCGTCGATCGCCGGGAACACCGTCGATGAGTTCGTCAAGGTCGCCGACAAGCTGCGTACCGGAGGCCGGGGAATAGCGGCCGTGGAGGTCAACATCTCCTGCCCGAACCTCGAGGATCGCAACAACATGTTTGCGCACTCGCCGACTGCCACGGCGGAGGTGATCGGACGGGTGAAGGCTGCGCTGAAGAGGGTACCGGTGTATCCCAAGCTGTCGCCTAACGTCACCTCGCTTACCAGGATCGCGGAGGTGGCTCTGGACGCTGGAGCGGATGGGCTGTCGCTGATCAACACCGTGTTCGGAATGGCGATCGACACGGAGACTCGGCGTCCGAAATTGGCCGGCACGATCGGCGGTCTATCGGGCCCGGCGATACGGCCGGTGGCGGTACGAGCCGTACACGAGATCCATCAGGCCTTCCCGCACGTTCCTCTCATCGGCCAAGGTGGTGTCCGAACGGCGGAGGATGCCCTGGAACTCATCCTCGCCGGTGCGTCGGCGGTCGCAGTCGGCACCGCCAACTTCGTAAACCCGCGCGCCCCACTTGAGGTCACCAAGGGGATCGCCCAATACATGGTGCGTCATCAAGTTGCGAGTGTCGCCGAGCTTGTCGGCGCTGTGAAACTGGAAGGGTGATCGAACTAGGCAGCGCGACACTGGCCACGCCACTTTGTGTCGCGCTCGACTCAAACGATCGCTCACAGATTCTCAAGACCGCGGAGGCGACCCAGCCCCATGCCGGGATGTTCAAGGTTGGTCTGACCGCGTTTGCCACACTCGGCCCGGACCTCGTTCGCGAGCTCAGGGACCTCAGACCCGTCTTTGTCGACCTGAAATTGCACGACATCCCCGCGCAGGTCTCGGGGGCTGTGAGTGCGGTCGCCGGCTCCGGTGCCGCGATGACGACGGTGCACGCCAGCGGTGGTGCGGAGATGATCGCTGCGGCCGTGGCCGCCTCACGACAGGCGGACGGCTTCACGGTCGCTGCGGTGACGGTGTTGACGAGTCTCGACGCGGACGCCCTGAGAGAGATAGGTCTGGGGGAGGATCCGGCCGACACCGTCGGCCGACTGGCCGATGTGGCCGTGCGCGCGGGGGCCGGCGCACTCGTCTGCTCGCCCCTGGAAGCGGAGGCGCTGAGAGCCCGCTTTGGTTCGCGTGCTCAAGGCGGGCCGGTGCTGGTAGTCCCAGGCGTGCGCCCTGCTGATTCGAGGCCCGCCGATCAGCGGCGCACAAGCACGCCGCGCGCTGCGATCGGGGCCGGCGCGGACATCCTGGTGGTCGGCCGTCCGATAACCAGCGCGCCGGATCCAGGGACCGCCGCCCGAAAGGTCCTGGAGGAGATCGAGGCATGAACCAGGCCGAGATGATGGAGGTGCTCACCGACCGCGGCGCCCTGCTCAAGGGGCATTTTCGCCTGAGCTCGGGACGACATTCCGACGCGTTCGTGCAGAAGTTCCGCGTGCTCGAGGATCCTCAGTTGACGCGGCGCTTCGGAGAGGAGCTGGCGTCTGCAGTAGGGGCCGACATCGATGTCGTGGCGAGCCCCGCGGTCGGCGCGGTCGTGCTCGGGTTCGCCGTCGCCCTGGCGTGCTCGGCCCGCTTCGTATTCGCGGAGAGAGAGGCGGACCGTCTCGCATTTCGAAGGGGCTTCGAGATTGCCCCTCAAGAGCGCGTGCTGATCGTGGAGGACGTGATCACGACCGGTGGTTCGGCACGGAGCGTCGTCGATTTGGTCAAGTCGGCGGGTGGCGAACCGGTTGCGGTTGCCGCACTTCTCGACCGCAGCGATTCATCGGAGCCGCCGGCTCTTGGAGCTCCACTGCACGCGCTGCTGCGTTTGGAGTTGCAATCCTGGGACCCAGACGACTGCCCTCTTTGCAATGCCGGCGAACCCCTTCAGGACCCAGGCAGCCGACGATTGACTAGGTGAACGGTTTTCGGGCCGGTGGCGGCCCGGCGGGCGGGACTGACCTTTGCCACATGAAACCCGGCGACTCAGCTGATTGAGCAGGTCGCGACCTATAATCCCGCGGCACCGTCAAAGGAAGTAGAAGGAGGCCGCTCATGCCCTTGCCACCTCCGCTCACCGAGGAGCAACGAAAGCAGGCGCTCGAGAAGGCGGCCGTCGCGCGCCGGAAGAGGGCGGAGCTCAAGGAACAGTTGAAGAGTGGCGCAACGTCGCTCAAGGACTTGCTCGAACGAACAGGCGACGAGATCGTCGGGAAGATGAAAGTGTCGACCGTGCTCGAATCGCTACCCGGCGTGGGTCGTGTGCGAGCGCGCAAACTCATGGAGCGACTGGACATCTCGGACACGCGGCGCATGCGTGGGCTCGGCGCAAAGCAAAAGGAGAACCTGCTCACCGAATTCGCGAAGCGATAACTCCGGCGCGCGTCGATGAGCGGCCGGCTCTTCGTTATCTCTGGTCCGTCGGGAGCCGGCAAGGGAACGGTCGTCAAGGAGATCCTTCGTCGTAAGCCCGGTCTCTGGCTGTCGATCTCCGCGACCACACGACCGGCGCGGCCGCACGAACGCAACGGTGTCGAGTATCACTTCATCTCCGAGCAGACCTTCCTTGGGATGCGCGACCGGGGCGAGTTCTTCGAATCCGCCGAGGTCTACGGCCATTACTACGGAACGCCGCGGGCACCCATAGAAGCTGCGCTCGCATCGGGTCGCGACGTGTTGTGCGAGCTC
Source organism: Actinomycetota bacterium (assembly GCA_036258695.1). Lineage (GTDB taxonomy): Bacteria > Actinomycetota > CADDZG01 > CADDZG01 > WHSQ01 > DATADF01. The sequence goes on along the minus strand of DATADF010000059.1, from coordinate 1,551 downwards.
GACATCCAGGGAGCCAAGTCCATGAAGAGGGCGAAGCCCGATGCGACCCTCGTCTTCATAGAGCCTCCCTCGCTCGACGAGCTCTTTCTTCGGCTGCGAGGTCGCGGGACCGAGGATCCCGAATCCATGACGCAGCGGCTGCGGGAGGCGTACGACGAACTCAAGAACAAAGGGCTGTATGACTACATCGTCGTAAACGACGATCTGAGTACCGCAGTGGACGAAGTGGTCCGTATACTGGAACAACCTAAAGAGTGATTCCCGCCGGCCCTGTAACAGGTCTCGCTGTTGGATGCTGATTACGGGCTCGGCTAGAAACGGAGAGAGACAGTGATCGAACCCAAGATCGAGACTTTGCTGGACGGCGTGGACTCCAAGTACACGCTCGTGATCCTCGCGGCCAAGCGCAGCCGTCAGGTGAACTCGTACTTCAGCCAGTTGGGCGAGGGCGTCGCCGAATTCACTCCTCCTCAGGTACCGCTGCGCGCGGATCGCGCACCGAAGGCGTTGTCCATCGCGCTGCAGGAGATCGCGGAGACGAAGGTGGCGTACGAACGGACTGTCGACGGCATCAAGTAACTCGCTGCGTTTGCAATGCGACCCGCGTCGCGGGCGTGAATGCGAACTGACAGGAGGATAGGAATGTCGGGCGAGATCCAGGGCCGCAAGGTCCTCCTCTGTGTCACCGGGGGCATCGCCGCCTACAAGGTCGCCTATGTCGCGAGGGAGCTGACCCAGCTTGGGGCCGATGTCCGTGTCGTGATGACACGCTCGGCACAGGAGTTTGTAGGCGCTCAGACCTTTGCGGCGCTCACGAACAACCCGGTGCTGACGGAGCTCTTCTCCGCGGGCCCAGATGCGACCCACGTGGAGCTCGCCCGGGGCGCGGAGCTGGCGATCGTTGCTCCTGCCACCGCGAACGCCCTGTCCAAGCTCGCCCACGGAGTCGCCGACGATCTGTTCTCGGCCACGATGCTGATGGTGCGCTGCCCGATCCTGATAGCTCCTGCGATGCATACCGAGATGTGGGAGCACCCTGCTACTAAAGAGAACGTCACGACGCTGGAACAGCGCGCGGTCACGTTCGTCGGTCCCGTGGTGGGGGAGCTGTCCTCAGGTGATTTCGGCACCGGTCGCATGGTCGAGCCGGAGGACATCGTGGCGGCCTGCCGCGAACTGCTGGGGCGGAGTCAGTCCCTGCAGGGACGCCGCATTCTGGTAACGGCGGGCGGCACTCAAGAGCCGATAGATCCCGTGCGCTTCATCGGCAACCGTTCGTCCGGGGTCATGGGTTTCGCGATCGCGAAGGCGGCGCAGGAACGCGGAGCCAAGGTGACGTTGGTGGCCGGGGCGACCGGACCGGCTCCGCCGGCCGGTGTCGATGTGGTCAGGGTGCGCACAGCGGACGAGATGCGGGTGGCGGTCTTGAATGTTGCCCCCGACGTCGACGTCATCATCAAGGCCGGCGCGGTCGCCGACTTCAAGCCGGTTCAATCCGCGCCCACGAAGCTGAAGAAAGCGGCGGGCCCGCCGGAGATCAATCTGGTCCCA
>DATADF010000058.1:0-6311 GCA_036258695.1 Actinomycetota bacterium | reverse complement strand
GGCTCGCTCTCGGCCGTCACCGGAGTGTCGACAACCGGTGCGGGAGCCGGTTTCCGGATCTCGCTGGTCTGCGGGCCATGCTCGTCGGCGGCTCGCCAGGCGCTAAACAGCGAGGGTGGAGGCGGTTCGGTAGCTATCGGCTCAGGCTCTGAATCACCCGGCCGCCAGACCTTCAATAGGGAGGCCGGGGTTGAGGGGGCCGCGGACGGCGCTAGCGCGGACACGGGAACTATGGGCTCGAGTGGAGGCCCCGGAGGAGGGGCCGGCGGGAACAGCCGCGCCGAATCGGCGAGAGGGTCAGACCATTCGGGACGAGGCTGAGCCCGAGGGACCTCGATGTAGGCCTCGCGGGGCGATCGCCGGAGCCAAGAAAATAGTCGGCGCAGCATGCGCTAGCGGCGGGCTTTCGGCGAGGCGCGATCCAGACGCTCCACTACCTCCATCAGGATCTGCAACATCAGCGTCTTGACGTCCTCTCGGCTTCGTGGATCACAGGCGAGGACGCCTACTGCCTTCGGAGCCTTCAGAGCCGCCCGTACCCGCGCGAAGACATTGTCTCTGGACTCTTCGATTTCGTCTAGGTGCGTCACTCCGATGACGTAAGGGACGTCTGCATACTCGCGGAAGGTGTCGAGGATGTGCGCTGCTTCCTCGACCGAGCGGTGATCACCGGCGTGCACCAAGAGTATGAATCCGAGCATCCCCTCGGAGAGGATCTCCCACATCACCTCGAACCGGCGTTGTCCGGGCGTCCCAAAGATATAGAGAGAAAGATCGTCGGCAAAGGAGATCCTGCCGAAGTCCATGGCGACGGTGGTTCTTTGCTTGATGGCTTTGGTTTCGTCGCTTACTTCCCGCTCCGTGCCGACGATCGCGATCTCGCTGATCGTCTTTATGAGCGTCGTCTTGCCCGCGGCGAACGGCCCTGTCACCACGATCTTCATGGGTTTGTGAAGCTGGCCCGTGTGGCCGACTCGTTGTTTACGAATGATTCCCGCGCGTGCGGTCATTTCAGTGGGTGCCCCCCGCCTTTTGGTTTAGAGGCCTTTAACTCCGTCGATCAGTCGATTGATCAACCCTCGATTGACGGCCTCGTCGTCTTCGACGCGGTGCTTCTCTTGCGGTCCGCGGCGAGTGCGGCTTCCGCCACCTCCACCGCCGCCCTCATCACTGAACAAACCGGCGAGCTCACGGACGACCGCGGAGCGATCGACCTCCGGTTCCACTTCAGGCTCCTGCGCGATCGCTTCATCGGTCAACAGCTCCTCGCCCGGCGGAGGCGGCGGTTCGGGCAGCTCCGTATCGGGCGTCGGAATGACGTTGCTGAGGGCCGGATCGGACGGGGTCTCCGTAACCATCTCGTCTTCCCGCGGCACATCAAGGAGCTGACGCCCTGTTCGGCAAGCCACTCGGCGTCGCCTGCCTCCTGAGCCTCCGGTGCGAAGTCCTCGCCCGAAGCTGCAACCGGCTCCTCGATCGGTGCGAACTCGTCCGCTTCGTTGAAGTCGGTTGCCGGTAGGTACTCGGCGGAGATGCCGCTCTCCGTATCAGCCTCGGCTACCTCGTATTCGCTCGCCGCGCCTTCCTCCACGACCACGCGTGCGGGCTCCTCGAGCTCGGTCGGTTCGATCGCTTCGGACTCAAAGGAGATCTCTGGCTCTTGGGCCTCGGCCGCAGGCACTTCGAGTTCGGTCTCGGCTGCAGGAATCGCGGCTGCCTCACGCTCTTCGGCGATCTGCGGCTCGGCCTCTATCTCACCGTCTCCCGACGGCATCGAAAGCCGGGCTTCCTCCGCGGCGGCGAGACGCTCGACGGCCGCGGCTCGGGATTGCGTGGGGGCAAAGACCTCGGGGGCCTCTACGGCTTCTCCGACTTCGTGACCCACACCCGTGTCCGCTACCTCGATCAAGCCGGCGGAGACGAGCCCGTACAAGGTGCGCATGGCTTCGAACTCGTCGAGCCCGACCATCCCCGCGATCTGAGCGACCGTGCGGATGCCGTCCACCAGGACCAGGATGCGCCACTCGGGTGGAGTGATGTTGATCTCGGCCGCACCCTCGGGTGGGGCGGGGCTCATGCGGAGAATCGCTTGCGCGGAGGGGATCTTGCGACGAATGATCTCGAGCTCGTCGAGTCGGCGCGAAGCCTCCATGATCAGGTTCTCGACGCTTACTGCGAGTGAGACCTCGACATCGGCTTCAACGCGAGGCTCCCATGAGAACTCGCCCAGCTCCCAACGCAGCAGATCAAAGACGGAGTCCTCGATCTGCTGGCGAAGCGCGTTCTGGAGCTGCTCTTCGGAGACGTACTTCGCGCTGACGAGGATTTGACCGACCCGCTCTCCTGTGTCGGCGTGACGATCGAGCGCCTTAACGAGTTGACTCTCGGTCAGGGCTCCGGCGCGAATCAGCTTCTGGCCCAGAGGTTCCTTGGAGAGGCTCGACTCCGCGTAATAGACGTTTCCGTCACGGAAGTACAGCTTCCCCGTACCCGCGTTTCGTTTGATGTCGAGGCGGCCGGTTTTGCGCGCGTACGACATCAGCCGGAGCATGTCCGGCAAACTGAAGTCGTCGAGCGTGCCCTGAAGCATCCCCTGCGCCCCTCTCTAAAAGGCCTCTAAAGAAATCCTTGGTACTTGTTCCGAGCTACTTGTTTATTGCCATCCCGAGACGGGCGATTCCGCCTCTTCGGAACTCGAGGGCGGGGTCTCCCAATCACTCGTAGTGGCACGTTCCTCCGCGCCATCGTTTGCAACTTCGGAGGCGGGCTGCGCGTCCCAGTCCGAGGTAGGTGCCGGCGGAACATCCCATTCGCTTACGGATGAAGCAGTCTCCAACGTCACCGCGGGTTGTTCCTCGGCGACCGGCGCAGGCTGTGCTGCCGGCTCCCATGTATTCACGGTCGGCTCGCTGGTCGGCACCGCGTCCCATTCCGTCGCGACAGGCTCCGGCTCAAAAGTCGGTGCCGGCTCGGGCGCGGCAAAACCCTCGATGGGAGTCTCTTGCACAAGAGTTGCGGCGGCGGGAGGCGCGACCGATTCCTCGATCACATTAGCTACCGGAGTCGGCTCGCTGCGATCCTCGACGTGCGACGCATCTCCGTCCATGACGGCCGCCACCCGCGCGGCGATGCGGCGCATCTCGAACAAGACGAGACCAACCTTGGCCCCCTTGTCGGTTACCGCTACTAGTACCGCGTTGTGACCCGCCGACATGAGTACGACGTATCCACTCACGCCCTCAACGAAGACTTGCGCGAGCTCGCCCTTTCCAAGTCCCGTCGCGGCGCGCTCCCCAAGAGTCAGGAGAGCCGCGCTCATCGCGGCGAGGCGATCCTCCTCGACGTGCGGTGGCAGAGCCGAGGCCATTGGCAGGCCGTCGGCGCTAACGATCGCGGCCGCTTCTACCTCTGTAGAGACCGCCAAGAAATCATCGAGTGCAGCGGCAAGCTGTTCGGCCTTGCTCATTACGCCTCCTTAAGCCCTTCAGAAAATCGCTGTGACCGGCAACCGAAACCTCAGTTTCCTCCCTAGACCTCTTTCGGCACACAGAGTGGCCCAGTTGAGCCGCTTGTCCGAAAATTCCGAGGGCGTTAGCAGGGTGGACCGGGCCGTCGAGGCTGTCAATCCCCAGGCGGGGTGGACCCGCGCCCCCCAGCTAGGGCTGCCAGTCCGCGGACGGCGACGGCCGACATCAATTCGAGGGGCGGCTCCTGGCCCGTCCAGATCCGCAGAGAGGCCGCCGCCTGATGGACGAGCATGCCCAGCCCTCCCCACGCGTCGGCCCCCGCCTGCCGAGCGCGTTCCACCAAGGGCGTACTCGGAGGGACGTACACCAGGTCCACGACGGCTTGCCCGGGACGCCAGCGAGTCTCGGGCAGCGGATCGATTCCCTCGTAGGCGGACTCCGCGGCGCCCAGCGGAGTGGCGTTTACGACAAGGTCTGCCCCCTCGGCGAGCAAACTCGCCTCGTTCCAGGCCACTTGTCGGCCGTGGCCTTTGGCAGGCAGCAGGGCCAGTTGCTCGGCGCGCTCGGGCCTGCGGGCGGCAACAACTATGTCCGACGCCCCGAGCAGGTCCAAGGCCCTAACGACCGCGCGCGCGGCCCCTCCCGACCCCAGCACCACAGCGCGGGCCCCGGAAAGATTCAGTCCGGCATCGGATTCGACAAACTCGCAGAAGCCGTCGACGTCGGTGTTGTGACCGACCAAACTCCCGCCGACGAGATGAACGGTATTGACGGCTCCAACGGCACGCGCATCGCCGGAGAGCTCATCGAGAAATGCGATCACGCTTTCCTTGTGCGGCATCGTCACGTTCACGCCTACGCAACCGAGCGCCTTCAGACCGCGGACCGCCATTTCGAGATCTTCAGGAGCAACGGCGAATTCGAGGTACTCCCAATCAAGTCCGAGCTCGCGAAAGGCCGCGCCGTGTATGCGGGGCGACAAAGTGAAATCGAGCGGCCAACCCAGGATGCCGCAGAAGCTAGAGCCGCGCACGGTCACTCGGACGCGCCCCTCGACACTCAACAGTCGAGCGCCTGATACGCGCGCTTGTACTGCAAGAACTCATCGTAGGACTCGCTGAAATGGTGGTGGCCCTCGCAATCCTCGAGCACGTAGTACAGCCACTCTCCGTCCGCCGGTTCGAACGCGGCCTGGAGGGATGCGCGGCCCGGCGCGCCGATTGGAGTAGGAGGTAATCCCACGACTTCGCGTGTGTTGTAAGGCGAATCGATCTCGAGATCCGAAGCCGTGAGAGTTTCCTTGTGCTCGCCGAGCGCGTAGAGGACCGTAGCGTCGATTCCCAGAGCGATACCCTGCTCGAGTCGGTTGTAGACCACGGCTGCGACCATCGGCCGCTCCTCAGGGATCTTTGCTTCGGCTTCGATCATCGAGGCGACGATTATGGCTTCGTAGGGCGAGATTCCTAGATCTTCGATGGCGGACTGGTCGAGCGCTGCGACCTCCTCTTCCATCTGCCCGAGCAACCTCTGCGCGATGGTCCTTGGCGTGTCTTTGTCGATCACTTGATAGGTGGAGGGAAAGAGCAGTCCCTCGAGGGTGTCGATCCCGTCGGGGAGAAGGTCCGAGCGCAGCTGTGCGGTCGCCGTCAACGACAAGAACCGGTCGCCGGAGATGTGCGAGTCGCGCTCCAGGATGCGTGCGAAATCGGTCAGCCAGGAGCCCTCGGGAAATGTGACGGTCACGAAGTCGGGGGCGGGCACTTCCTGGAGAAGCGCCTCGAGCGCCGCGCGCGCGCTCAAGCCCTGCGGTAGCTCGTACTTTCCCGCCTGTATGTCCTCGGCCCCTCCCTCCAAATAGGCCACCACGCGGAAACCGAACGCCGACGGCACCACCCCACTGCTCTCGAGGATCCGCCCGATATCGCCGACGGTGGATCCCTTCGGTATCTCGACAGAGACCAAGTCGCCGGGAACCCCTTCGCCGTACACCCCGATCGAACGCAGATATAGGTAGCCGCCCAGCGCCAGGCCACCGAGAAAAAAGGCGACGATTCCCAGCGCCAGCAAAACGCGACCCCGTCGCGTCAACACCGTAGGCACTCTGTCATCCAGGTTGGTCATCGCGTCTGCGGATTGCGCGCGTCGAGGTATCCCTGCAACATCACCTGTGCGGCTAAGGCGTCCCGAAGCTCTTTCCTGCGGTCGCGCCGCGTCCCGATGTCCCTGAGCGCACGATCCGCCACAACTGAAGTCATTCTCTCGTCGTACTCCTCGACATTCACGTCCACCGCCGCTCGCAACGCACTTACGAATGCTTGTTGTGCCTCGACCGCAGGACCTTCCTCGCCCGCGAGATTCACGGGTCGACCGACGACAATCTCCGTCGCCTCCAATTCACGGACGAGAACCGCAATTCGTTGGAACGGATCGACCTCGCGGGAATCGATTACCTCGACGGGTCGGGCGAGACGCGTTTCGAGGTCCGCCACCGCGATCCCGATGCGACGCTCCCCAGGGTCGATGCCCAGGATCATTTGGCGAGCGCTTCACGCGCCGCACGAGCAACGGCCTCGATGGCCTCGTCCAGTCGCTCCGCCGCGGGCCCGCCCGAGATCGCAAGCTCCGGCTTCCCGCCGGCTCCCCCACCGAGGAGCCCCGCACCGACTCCTAATAGATCGCGGGCGGAGATGCCCTGCGCGGCCAGGTCCTTCGTGACGGCGCCGACGAGATTCGCGCGGCCCTCACCCGCGGCACCGAGGACGATTACGGCGGAGCCCAACTTGCTCTTTAGGTCTTGGGCCAGCCCCCGCAACACATCCACCGCCGCTCGCAACGCACTTACGA
>DATADF010000057.1:0-3541 GCA_036258695.1 Actinomycetota bacterium | reverse complement strand
AGCCGGTGAGGGCGACGCGTTCGTCGCCGGCGGAGTGGAGTCGATCTCCCAGGTCGACGGCTATCCCAAGGACGTAGACGAACTGCATCCCAAGCTCTTCGGGGACGATGCGGAGATTGCAAACGTCTATATCCCGATGGGACTGACTGCCGAGAACGTCGCGGAGAAGTTCGACGTGGAACGCGATGAGATGGACCGCTTCGCGCAGCGTTCGCAAGAGAGAGCCGTAGCGTCCCAGCAAGACGGTTTCTTCGCACGGGAGATCACCCCCTATCCCAGGGAAGACGGGACGGTTGTCGAGCAAGACGACGGACCGCGACCCTCGTCGACGCTCGAGAAGCTTGCTTCGCTTCAGCCCGCCTTCAAGCCGGATGGCAAGGTGACAGCCGGCAACTCGTGCCCCCTCAACGACGGCGCCGCCGCGGTCGTAGTTATGAGCGACGAGCGAGCTCGGCAGCTCGGCATTGAGCCACTTGCTCGCATCATCGCCTCGTCCGTCTCGGCGCTCGCTCCCGAGATCATGGGAGTCGGCCCGATCGAGGCGGTCCGCAAAGTCCTGAAGCAAGCCGGCATGTCGCTGGACGACATCGACTTCGTCGAGCTGAACGAGGCCTTTGCGGCGCAGGTCATCCCCGTGTGCCGGGAGATCGGGCTTGATCCTTTCGGCGACAAGCTCAACGTCCACGGCGGCGCGATCGCTCTCGGACACCCTTATGGGATGACCGGAGCGCGCATCATGACCACGCTCCTGAATGACCTCGCGGGCAAGAAGGACGCACGATTTGGTCTCGAAACCATGTGCGTGGGAGGCGGACAGGGCATGGCCATGATCGTCGAGAGGCTGGAGGGGCTCGACAAGTTCTTCGGATACGGCGCCGACTGATTCTGACTTATTAGGACTAAAACCAGCTCAGCGGGGTATCTCCCCGCCAGACTGGATGGGCGCGCCCAGAATTTCTAACCCATAGAGGAACCGATGACGATCCGGGTTCTGCTCGCAGACGACGACTCGGACTTACGTCTGTCCTTGAAGTGGACTCTGGATTACGACGGGCGATTTGCGGTCGTGGGCGAAGCTGGTGACGGCGAGGAAACGCTTCGTCTCGTGCAGGAGCAACAGCCCGACGCCCTCGTGCTAGATCTGAAGATGCCCAAGCTCGACGGGCTGGCGGCCCTCCCCAAGCTGCGTGAGGCGGCGCCCGAGATGAAGATCGTTGTGTGGAGTGGGGTGCGAATCGAGCGCCAGGCGCTGCTGAACTCGGGAGCCGATGAGGTGCTGGAGAAAGTGGGCGAGAACCGCTCCGTTGCCACCAAGCTCGCCGAGCTCTGCTCAAACAAAGTGGAGAGCTAGGCGCCCTTAGCCAAAGGCTTCGAGCACAGCCGAAGCGTCTTCGGAATCACTTCATTCGTGATGTTTTTGAGCAGGAAGTCATCGCCCCATTCGGGAGGCTCGGTCAGGATCGCGGAGTAGGCGATGATCTTGGTGTTCGGACAACGTTCGCGGATGAATTTTGCCGCTCTCGCTCCGTCCCATCGAGGCATGTAGAAGTCCATGATTACGACATCGGGCTGGAGATCGATGGACAGCATCGCCGCCTCGAAGCCGTCTTGAGCCACTCCGCCGATACGGAACCCTCCGTCCATTGCGAACAAGTTCGCGAGGAAGTTCCGCATCTGGAAGTCGTCATCTGCAATCAGTACTACCGGTCGGCGTGCCATATCTCTAATAACGTCAGAACCACCCCTCTGGGCTATCAGTACATCTACGTAGATCGGCGGAATCGGTTTCATTCCGCCCGAAATGTCCCAATTTCAGGGGACGACGGCGCCGCCGAGCCCTCAGCGAATCAAGCGAAGTACGGGGGCACTCTCTCCGGGTCGATCTTGTAGCGGCGAATCGCGTCGCCGACGACTTCCGGCTTCACATCTCCGGTCTGCGCGAGCGCCGCCAGGGCCGTGACCGCTATGTGCTCCGCGTCTATCTCGAAATGCCGCCGCAGCGCCTCGCGCGAGTCCGAACGTCCGAAGCCGTCGGTTCCGAGCGGAAGGAACAAGCCCGGCACCCAGCGGGCGACCTGATCCGGCACGGCCTTGATCGAATCGGAGACAGCGACCACCGGGCCCTCGTTGGCCTCCAGGCACAGCGTCACGTAGGGCTGCTTGCGCGCCTCTTCTGGATGCAACCGGTTCCAACGCTCGGTCTCGAGGGCATCGATTCGCAACTGCTGATAAGAGGTCGCGCTCCACACATACGCGCCGACGTCGTGTTCGGTCAGCAGCTCTTGCGCGCGCAAAGCCTCCTGCAAGATGGTGCCGGAACCGAGGAGCTGCACGCGATGGGTGTACTCACCCGGCGCCTGCCGGTAGAGGTAAAGCCCTCTCAGGATTCCATCCTCCACTCCAGGCTGCATGGCGGGCATCGGGTAGTTCTCGTTGTAGAGGGTGATGAAGTAGAAGACGTCCTCCTCTTTATCGAGCATTCGCTGCAGGCCGTCCCGCACGATCACCGCGATCTCGTAAGCGAACGCGGGGTCGTAGGCGCGGCAGGAAGGGTTGGTCGTCGCCATCAACAGCGTGTGGCCGTCTTCGTGCTGAAGGCCCTCACCATTCAAAGTCGTACGGCCATAGGTCGCGCCCATCAGGAAACCTCGGCCCCGCTGATCGGCGAAGGACCAGATCGAGTCGGCGATGCGTTGGAAGCCGAACATCGAATAGAAGAGGAAGAAAGGAACCATCGGCTCGCCGTGGGTCGCGTACGAGGTGCCCGCAGCGGTCATCGACCCCATGGATCCGACTTCGGTGATGCCTTCCTCTAGTAGCTGCCCATCCTTCGCCTCGCGGTACGCGAGGACATGCGCGGAGTCCACGGGGTCGTAGAGCTGTCCATGCGCGGCATAGATCTTGAACTCGGCGAACAAGGACTCCATGCCGAAGGTGCGCGCCTCGTCGGGGATGATCGGAACAACACGCTTGCCTAATCCCTCGTCGCGCAGCAGCTTGCGCAATAGGCGCACGAAGGCCATCGTCGTTGAGACCGACTGCTTTGAGCCTTGCGAGAACTCCTCGTAGAGATCGGGCTTCGGTAACGGCTGTGGATTCGAGATGACCCGTCGTTCCGGAAGGAAGCCCCCGAGCGCCTTCCGGCGCGCCATCAGGTATTCGATCTCCGGCGAGTCCGGCCCCGGGTGGTAGTAGGGAGCGACTCCCTCGGAGATCTCGCTATCCGGGATAGGAAGCTCGAGCCGATCGCGGAACTTCCGGAGCTCCTCCTCGGAGAGCTTCTTCATTTGGTGAGTGACGTTGCGGCCCTCGAAGGCTTGTCCCAGCGCCCAGCCTTTGACGGTCTTGGCGAGGATCGCGACGGGGGCGTCCTTTAGATCGACGGCCGTCGCATATGCGGCGTAGAGCTTGCGATAGTCGTGGCCGCCTCGGCGGAGGTGCCGAAGATCGTCGTCGGAGAGATGCTCGACCATCGCTTTGAGTCGCGGGTCGGGCCCGAAGAAGTGCTCGCGGATATAGGCGCCGCTCTCCACGACGTACT
>DATADF010000056.1:0-6211 GCA_036258695.1 Actinomycetota bacterium | reverse complement strand
ACTGCACCACGTGCACCACGTGCACCACCTGCACCAGCGGTTCTGAGACGGCTACTTCGACGCCGAGGCAGGCGGCCGCCCGGCGCGGCGACTAGAAGTTGCGGTCGAAGAAATTCTGCATCTGCAAGGCGAACATCACATCGCCCTGCAGCTTCAGCTTGCCGGACATAAATAGCTGGGTTCCGTCCGCGGCCCCGAAGATCAGTTTGACGAAGTCCGGCAGGCTCAACGCGAGCGTGAGCCGGGGGTCTTCGGCGGGCCCCTCACCGGTGCTGCATTTTCCATCCGCGAACTTCACCCACCACGTCTTCGTGCCTTCATCGGTATTGATGTCGTACTGAATTGTCGAGTTCACGCCGGACGCACGCTGGGCCAGAAAGCGCTCCTCCATTCCCGAAAAGATCTCCTTGAGCACGGTATCGGTGCCCATCTGCTTCAGGGCATCGGCGAGCTGCTCGTCGCTCGCCTCCTTGACCATCGGCGCGAGCTGTGCGGGATCGGGACGGTCGGACATTTGGCCTCCTTCAGATCAACGTGGGCGGAACTTTACAAATGCAGCTAGTGACCCGCGTCGCGGCCGGCTTGGGAGCGCGCCAGCAAGCGATCGAGGGCCAGCTCGGAATAGTCGTGCGCCCCTTCGTAGGGAACCAGCCCTTGCTTCGCCGCCGAGAGGTGCGCGCACGACGAGACGAGCGCCATGTGGGTGAAAGCTTGCGGAAAGTTCCCCAGAGCCTCCCCGGAGTTCACGTCCGCTTCCTCGGAGTACAGGCCGACGTCGTTTGCCAGGCCGAGCAGGCGCTCGAGTAACTCGTCGGCCTCGTCGAGGCGGCCGGCGTGAGTAAGGCAGTCGAGCAGCCAGAATGAGCACAGTAAGAACGCCCCCTCGCCGCCTTCGAGGCCGTCGTCGGCGAGATAGCGGTACACCAGTCCATCCTGTGTCAGCTCCTTTAGCACTACGTCGATCGTGTCGGACACCACCGGGTGCTGCGTGGGCAGCAACCCCATGGCCGGTACGAGAAGCGCCGACGCGTCCGGCACCGCGCTGTCGGATGCCTGTTGGATCCAGCCTTTCGGCGCGGACTCGTTGATCACGAAGTCACGGATCGCATCGCGTTCGGCCGCCCAGGCCGCAAGCGGCGCCGACATTCCGAGCATCTCGCCGACCTGGACGGCTCGGGCCAGTCCAACCCAGCAGTTCAGCTTCGAATGCGTGAAATGGCGCGGCGTATCGCGGACTTCCCAGATGCCGTGGTCCGGCTTCCTCCAGCGCTCGCGGATGATCTCGACCACCCCGAGCAGGAAGTTCAGGTTCTGGGCAGTGAGAGAGCCACCGGCCTTCCCGTATAAGTAGGCGGCCTCGAGCAGCTGCCCATAGCAGTCGAGCTGCATCTGATCGACGGCTCCGTTTCCGATCCTGACGGGGCCGGATCCGCGATGTCCCGCAAGGTGGCTGAGCGTGCGTTCCGGCAGCGATCTCTCACCGCAGATGCCGTACATGATCTGCAGGTCCTGCGGCCGGCCGGCCCCCGTTCGTTCGAGCCAGGTCTTGAACGCATCGGCCTCTTCACGAAAGCCGAGGATGAACAGCGAGATCAATGTAAGCGTCGCGTCCCGAATCCACGTGTACCGGTAATCCCAGTTGCGCTCTCCGCCGATTTCCTCCGGCAAGGAGGTCGTCGGAGCGGCGACGACGGCGCCCGTCGGCGCGTACGTCAATGCCTTCAGGGCCAATGCCGAACGCTGCACGATCTCCGTGTGCTCGCCCTCGTACCAACACTTACTGAGCCACTCCCGCCAGAACTGAACCGTGTCCTCCAATGCCTTCGCGTAGACATCGGGATCGGGAGCCTTGAACTCGCGCGCCGGAAGTGAGGGAGCCCACGCGACGTAAAGCCATATTTCCTGGGCTGCGCGCAATGTCCAGCGGGCGCGGATGGCCTCAGTGCCGGGCTCGAGCGCGGCGGTTGCGGCGATGAACAATGAATCCGATCCCCCTACGACCTCGGCGGTTGTGGACGAGGTCACGATGCACCGCGGCGCGAAGAGGCCGTATTCGAAGCGCGGGTGGATCCGGATTCCGACGGCAACTTCTCCACTGACACATCGGAGGCGACGCAGGATGGCATGGTCCGGTTCCACGTGTGTCGGATCGGAAGCGTCGAGCCGACCGACCGGCATGCAGTCCGTGAGCTCGAGTTCACCACTCTCGCATTCGAACTTGGTGACGAGAACGTTCGTGCTCTCCATGTAGGCACGCGCGGTGGCCCTTACGCCTTCCGGGCGGACGGAGAACGAGCCACCCTTTTCTTCATCGAGGACTCGACAGAAAACCGCGGGCGAATCGAAGCGCGGGAAGCATGCCCAATCGATGGATCCATCGCGTCCGACCAGCGCAGCCGAGTAGCAGTTCCCGATCAGGGCGTAGTCGCCGATGCGGTTCACGGGGACAAATGCAACTGGCCGTACTTCTTCTCGTCAAGCCTGTCGAGATTTGTGGCGCGCGTCACAGCTGCGGCGACAGCTCCTGTCTAGCGTGGTCGAGCATGCGGTGGCTGGGGCTGATCATCCTGCTCGCGACCGCCGCGGCGTCCTGCTCCCCGCACCAGGTGCAACTCGACTTGCAGGCTCCTGCCACCCGCCACGATGAACCTGCGGGCTTCGAGACCGCGATCGTGCGCGAGGTGATCGATGGTGACACGCTCACGGTGGAGCTGGTCGCGGTAACCGACGGCCCCGGCGCGGGGGCGACTCAGGCAGGTGACCGTTATGACGTTCGGCTACTCGGAATCGATACTCCGGAGTCCGTCGACCCGTCGAGCGAAGTGGAATGTTTCGGGCCCGAGGCTGCGGCGGCGACCGACGCCTTGCTCGCGGGATCGGAGATCGTGATGGTGCGTGACACGGAGGACGTTGATCGCTATGGGCGGCTCTTGCGCTATGTCTACTTCGGCTCCGAGATGGCCAACGCGCGCCTGCTCGTGAACGGCTACGCCCGGACCTTGATCTACGAGCCGAATCTCCGGCACGCGTCCATGTTCGAAGAACTAGAGAACCGAGCACGCTCGAGCGGCCGTGGCCTGTGGGCCCCCGATATCTGCTGAGGAACGCGAACCCTAGCCACCAACTCCCTCTAGCATTTGGTTTATGAGTTATCTAGGCAAGGTGATCCTCACCATCATGGTGGTGCTGGGGGTCTTGTCCTACGCCGTCATCGTGGACTGGGGGGTCAGCGCGGGGCGCGTCCATGCAGGAGTGGCCGTACAGGATGTCGATCTTGGTGGCCTTACCGAGCAAGAGGCTGCCGACGCTCTCGCGGATCGCGGAACGGAGCTTGGCGCCGATGCACTTGTCTTCGTTAGAGACACGGTGCAATGCAGCTTCTTTCCATTCGAGGTCGGTTGGAAGCCGAAGCCTTTTCAGACGGCGCGCGAGGCAATGCAGGTCGGGCGCGTTGGCTTGCCTTTCGCTGCGACCCTTGATCGGGTGCGTGCCTGGTTTGGCGGCGTAAAGGTGCGCTGGGCCGACAAGACGAGCGCCAAGAAGGTCGGCGAATTTCTCGACGAATGTGAAGCAGACGCGGACGATGCCGGTGTGTTGATCGACCGCGGCAAGTTTCGCTTCAAGATCCGCCGCGCGCTGATCCGCTGGCCGCGCAAGGACGCTTATCGAATCCCGGTCCTGGGGGAGTGACGACGGCGCACCTGGAGTAGGCGGCAAGCCTCGGCCCGTATGCTTCGGGCCGACCGACGACCGGAAGGACAACGATGTCCCTGGATCCACGGAAGCTGCCCGACATGCCCGAGCTGATGATCGCCGGGCCGGGCGAGCTGCACGAAGAGGACCTCGACGTGCTCGGGCGACAGGTCATCGCCCATTACGGCGACACATGGGTTCAACTGCTGGCCGAGACGACTAGATCACTCGGCGAGCTTCTCGGAACGAACTCGGATCCCTACGTGATCCCGGGCACGGGCACGACTTCGCTCGACGCGGCAGTGGCCAATCTCTTCGCCGAAGGCGACCGCGTGGTTGTGGCGGGGACGGGGTTCTTTGGAACGCGTCTCGCCGAGGTGGCACGCGCTCACCGGCTGGAGGTTCAGGAGGTCGAGGTCGAGGTCGGAGCACCGGTCGATCCCGACCGGCTCGCCGACGCCGCAAAAGGCGCCGCGGGAGTCTTCACGGTTCACGTGGAGACCGCCACCGGCGTTCGTCATCCCATCGAGGAGATCGCAAAGGTGGCGGGCGCGGCCGGAGCCCTGTACCTAGTTGACGGCATCGCGTCGGTCGGTGGGGAACTCGTCGACGTGGAATCGATGGGCATAGACGCGCTGGTTACTGGAACTCAAAAGGGCCTCGAAGCCCCTCCCGGACTAGGGATCGTCGCCCTGAGCGACCGCGCGCGCGAACGTCTAGCGTCCAGAAGCGAACCCCCGCGCTCCTGGTATCTCGACTTCGAGAGGTGGGATTGGTACCGGAAAGAATGGACATGGCATCCCCACCCGGTGACGATGCCGACGAACCTCGTGCTCGCCCTCGCGTCGAGCCTCCAACGAATCCAAGAGACCGGACTCGAAGCTTGGGTCTCGCGCCGCGCGGATTTGGCGAAGAGATGCCGCGAGGGTCTGCGCGAAATCGGGCTTGAGCCGGTGCCGCGCCCGGGCGTCGAGTCCAATCTTGTCGTGGCCATGTACGCCGACGACCCCTTGAAGATCCAGTCCCATCTTTTGAAGAACGAAGGCATCATGATCTCCGGCGGGTTGACGCCGCTTGCCGGCAAGAGCATCCGCATAGGTCTGATGGGACGCACCGCGACGGAAGACATGGTCGATCGCGTCGTGGAGGGAGTTCGCGGCGCGCTTGCCGCCTCGGAATCTCTAGGCGCTCCCTAGAAATTTCTCACGGCCACAGAGCTGTGACCTCGCCGAAAAACGCTTGAAGGTCCGCGCCCAGAAGAGTCAGCGATGCAGCGATCAGGATTGCGATACCGCTGACAAGCACGACGTACTCAACGATCGTCGCTCCACGGTCCGCGCGGTACCTGAAGATCGATACGAAGATCCCGCCGATTCGTCGCATGGGTCCTTCCCGCTCGCCTGTCGCCGGGCTCGACAGACCGGCCCCGATGCGGGCGCGGGAAGGAATCGCCTGCATCTCGGTCTGCAGCCGCAGCTTTACCTATCTACATATCGGCAACCAGAGCGAGCAGGTAAAGCGGCGGGCGCGGACTTACCCGGGAAGCTGGAACCTCCCGGGTAAGCGACTAGCTCCGGATCAGATCGTGCGTCGGGAACGCGCCAGCTGGCGCGCACCGAGCAAGAGGGCTACCGCCGACAAGCTGAGCCCCGGCAGATTCGCCTCGTCCTTCGTGTCCTCCAGGTCGATCGTGCGTGGCTTCGTAACGGGAACGGTCTCGGGCTCGACCTCCGGTGCTACTTCTGCCGGCGCAGCCCCTGCCTTCGCATCGGTCGCGTCGCCGACGACGACCGCAGCGGACATCCCCGGGTGGAAGAAGCATTGATACGGATAGATGCCCTCCTCGTCGAATCGGTACGAGGCCCGGTTGCTCTGGTCGAGAGGATCGGCACTTCCCCATGCCATCAGAGCTCCGGTGACGGTGTGAGGCACGGGATCTTTGTTGATCCACGTGACCTTGGTTCCGGGATCGACATACAGCACCGTAGGCATGAACTGACATTCGCCGATGCCCACGAGGACATCCCCTGCTCCGCGCGCCGTGCTCTGCTTCTCGGTCGGGGCGTGGCAGCCTCCTCCCGCGGCCGCAGTCGCCCCGATCGTGACGAGGGCGCTGACGGCGAGGGCCAGGATCAGAACCACTCGGACGGTTCGACTCATGAGGCCTCCTTGATCTCGACGCCGTTTCAGGACTGATACACCGTGGCCCTCGGATCGGTTCCCGCTTTTCCATCTGATCCCTCACGCGTACACAAGGTTGCCTACCGAAGGGATTCGGCAATGGCTACGGCAGCTTGGAGGGAGAGCTGGGGTCACCTACCGCCTGGAATCCGAGCTCTCCCTCCAAGCGGCAGTAGCCATCGCCGAATCCCTTCGGTAGGCAACCTTGCGTGCGCGTGAGGGATCAGATGAAGCGGGAACCGATCCGAGGGCCACGGTGTATCAGTCCTGAAACGGCGTCGAGATCAAGGAGGCCTCATGAGTCGAACCGTCCGAGTGGTTCTGATCCTGGCCCTCG
>DATADF010000055.1:0-4801 GCA_036258695.1 Actinomycetota bacterium | reverse complement strand
AAGTTCAGGCTCAATCGGCGCCACACATCGGCGAAGTCGCGGATCGGAATCCGCCGAGTCCCGATAGGCCGTCGAACTCCCTGCTCACCGTCCCACAACCAATAGGCACCGAAGTTGTGCATCGACAGGATCACGTGTAGGCCCGCGCTGCGCGCCCGGCCTACGACTGCATTCAGCCGTTCCATGGCTTTCTCGTGGAGGGATCCTCCGAGGGTGCGCTGGACGTGCTCCCACCGAAACTCGATCTTGACGGTGTCGACGCCGCGGCTCGCGATGAAGTCGAACGTCGCCTGGCTGTCATAGATGTAGCACTCCCCATACTTGCCCGGCGTCCGGTTTGAGAAGCTACTCGTCTTCTCGAGGCCGTGTCCTTCGCAGAAGGTGCCGGTGGAGACATTGATGCCGCGCTGATACGCGGGCTGCGACAGATGGGCCTCGAAGACCGACGCTTGAGTGTTTGGCGTGTCCACGCCTGCCGGCTCTTGGAGATCCTCGTAGACCGCGAGCGGATAGTCGCCCCACCATTCGCCCGTCGCCCACACGACCGCCGGGAGGTTCGCGGCGTCGGCGACCTCGTACCAGGACTCCGCAAGGTCGTTCCACTGCGCCGCCTCGCCGCGAAAATCGTCGGGCCACCCGGTCTCGCCCACGAATCCCGGCGCATTGTGTGTCCGAAGCCAATCGACGAAGGCCTGAAGTTCGGCCGTGACCTTCCGATGCAGCGCGTCGTCCGTATGCGATGCAGATACGGCTGAAGACAGGACACCTAAGAGCAGCAGTAGAGCCAATGGAGCAATACGTCTTGCGGCGACGAACATGTCTACTTCAGCTTCTTGGATTTGGGCGGTAGCGTCGCGACGAAAGACAGCCCCTCATCTACCCAGCGCCGCAACTGCTTCTCCGTGCGGAGCCCTGCGGGAGCGATATAGAGGAAGCCCTTCATCGGCTTACCGGAAAAATCCATCGGGCGGGCGCTCTTGTCCTTCAGTAGTTGCTCCGACCGTTCGGGATCCACGCGGACAACCATGTCCTCTTTGATGACCCCGCAACACATATGGCCCTTGACCATGAACGCCAGCCCACCGAACATCTTTCGCTCAGTGAAGTCTCCGCTTTCGGCGACGATCTCTCTTAGGCGGTCGCCCAGCTTCTCGTCGTAGGCCATGTCCGTCCGATCCTCGCGCATGAATCGGCGGACTCCCCGGGCCAGAACCGATCTGAGCGATAGCCGAGTTGGGTTTGATGATCGGGGCAAGGCGCGGAATCATGAAGTCGTGAAGCTCACCGGCGTTGAACTCGTTCGGATTCGCATGCCGTTGGTGGCCCCTTTCCGTACCTCATTTGGGACGGAGACCGAACGTGATGTGCTCTTGGTGCGCGCAGTCACGCCGGAGGTGGAGGGTTGGGGCGAGTGTGTGGCGGGTGCGGCCCCGCTCTATTCCTCTGAATATGTGGACTCCGCGACCGAGGTAATCAAACGGTTTCTGCTCCCGCGCCTGTCCCGTGCCGATCAGGTGAGCGCCGCGTCGCTTGCCGATCTGTTCGCGCCGGTCAAGGGACATCGAATGGCCAAAGCGGCCTTGGAGATGGCCGTGCTCGACGCCGAGCTGCGGGAAGCCGGCATGTCTTTTGCTCAGCGTCTCGGAGCTGTACGCGATCGGGTGGCGACCGGCGTGTCGGTCGGAATAGCCGGCTCGATCGGCGAGCTCTTGGACGTCGTCGATCGGTTCCTCGACCAGGGCTACCTGCGGATCAAGTTGAAGATCGAACCGGGCTGGGATCTCGAGCCGGTCGGCGCGGTGCGGGAACGCTTCGCCGACATCCTGCTCCAAGTAGACGCAAATACCGCTTACACGCTGGCCGATGCTCGTCATTTGGCGAGGTTGGACGACTTCGATCTGCTCCTTATCGAACAGCCACTTCCCGAGGACGACGTCCTGGGGCATGCCAAGTTGGCGGAGGAGATCCGCACGCCGATATGTCTTGACGAGTCCATTACTTCGGCACGTGCGGCCGCCGATGCGATCGCGTTGGGGGCCTGTTCCATAGTCAACATCAAGGCCGGACGAGTCGGTGGCTACCTCGAGGCAGTGCGAGTGCACGATCTGTGCAGCGCGCAGGACATTCCGGTCTGGTGTGGGGGAATGCTCGAGACGGGTCTCGGCCGCGCCGCGAATGTTGCTCTCGCGGCATTACCGGGGTTCACCCTGCCGGGAGACACATCCGGGTCGGCCCGCTACTACACCCGCGACGTGACCGAGCCCTTCGTGCTGGAGGACGGCCATATTCGAGTTCCCTCCGGACCGGGCCTCGGCGTCACTCCCATCCCGGAGGTCCTCGAGGAGATAACGACCGCTAGGGAATACGTCTCGCTATGAACAAAGGTGTCGAAAAGTGATGGACGCGGCAGTGACGGACCGGGCCCTGAGCGCGGCACGCGAGGCTGCGGATCGGGCCGGTGTATCGGTGGATCTGCTGCGCGAAGTGCACGAGCTCGAGGCCGCCGAAAGACTGTTGTCAGAGGTTTGGAATGTGGAGGGCCAGGTCGTCGTCGCCGCGCATCTGATGAAGGCGCTCCTCTACAGCGGCAACTACGTCAGTGGCGCGCTGTCAAATGGTCAACTCGTCGGCACGTCGATCGGCTTCGTGGGACGGCACGATGCCGGGGTTCATCTTCACTCGCACATAACCGGAGTTTCCAACTCGATGCAGGGTCGGAGTGTTGGGTTTGCTCTGAAGCAACACCAGCGCGCGTGGGCTCTCCAGCAGGGGTTCGAAGAGGTCGTGTGGACGTTCGACCCGCTGGTAAGGCGAAACGGCTACTTCAACATCGTCAAGTTGGGAGCCGAGATCGTTGCTTACGAGAGGGATTTCTACGGAGCGATGCGTGACGCCATCAACGCCGAGGACGACTCGGATCGCTGTGTCGTGTCCTGGCGGCTGGCGTCGCCGCGCGCGATCGAAGCAGCCCGGGGACACTCCTACGAAGCGATGGGTGATCCGGAACAGCCAACCGTCGTCTTGGGCCCGGATGACGCAGGCACGCCTCAACTCAGTCTGCAAGCGGGCGACGTACTGGCGGTCCAGGTGCCGGAAGACATCGTGGCCCTGCGGCGATCTCAGCCCGATCAGGCTCACAGCTGGCGTCGGGCGCTTCGAGACGCTTTTGAGTGGGCATTCGCCGACGGATATCGGGTCACCGGGATGACGAGAGAAGCGGGTTACCTGCTACGCCGGCCGTCCTAGCCCTCCGCCCCTAATCGGAGCGATCTCTAGAGACCACTTGACGAAGCCGAGGCTCTTATCTAACCTATCGGTTATATAACCAATCGGTTCTAGAAGTGAGGAGGTGAGTAATTGAGCACCACGGCGGCCGACCTGGATTCGAGGTTCGCCGCACTCGCGCATCCCGCCCGGCGAGCCATACTGGCGAGGCTCAAGAAGGGCGAGGCCACGGTCACGGAGCTGGCCCGCCCATTCGCGATGAGCCAGCCGGCCATCACGAAGCACCTGCGTGTGCTCGAGAACGCGGGGCTGATCGAGCGTGGCCGCGACGCCCAGCGCCGCCCCTGCCGCCTCCAACCGAATGCAATCAAGGACGTGGCGGAGTGGGCGGAGAGCTACCGCGAGTTTTGGGAGCAGAGCTACGACCGGCTGGAGGAGTACCTGGAGGAAATGAAAGCTAAGCAGAAGAAGGAGAGGAGGAAGAATGACCGCAAGAAGCGGTGAACTGACCGTCACGACCCCATCGGACCGGGAGATCGTGATGACGCGGGAGCTCAATGCTCCGCGGGAACTCGTTTTCCAGGCCCACACCTCGTGCGAGCACATGTCCCGTTGGTGGGGGCCGCGCAAGTACGAATTTGCAAAGTGCGAGATCGATTTCCGGGAGGGCGGCCAGTGGAGGATCGTCCACCGCGGTCCCGACGGGGAGGAGTACGCCTTCCGGGGCGAGTACCGGGAGATCGTTCCTCCCGAGCGCATCGTGTGGACCTTCGAGTTCGAGGGTTTCCCCGGCGCCATCTCCGTCGAGACGCTGACGCTCGAGGAGCGCGATGGCAAGACGTTCCTCACCGCCAAGTCGATGTACGACACGGTTGAGCAGCGCGATCAGATGTTGCAATCGGGCATGGAGGAGGGGGCCGCCGAGACATTCGAGCGCCTCGACGAATACCTGCAAGAGCTGGCATCCGCGAGCTAAAGCCAAGAAGTCAAACCACATGGGGGCCGGGTGTTTCCCGGCCCTCTTGTTGGTCCGCGCTAGGTGGGTTTCTCTAGCTCACAAACGATTGCGGTTGACGCTCCCTCCTGTTCAACTGCTCTAAAACGATCGGGAGGCCTTCGTGGACACCACGTCGCACACTCGTTTCTATCGGCTGGGGCTGTTCGCGGCGCGTCGCAAGTGGTGGGTGATCGCGGCGTGGGTTGTGGCGCTGGGTGCGCTGGGCCCGCAGCTCGGCAAGATGACCGCCCGGATGTCGAGCGGAGGCTTCGAGGTTCCAGGCTCGCAATCCGACCGCGTCACGAAGATCCTCAAAGAGGAGTTCAGCGGCAAGTATCAGTTCTCGGATCTCCTCGTACTGCACTCAGATGAGTTGACCGCGACGGATTCGGAATTTCGGGCCGCCTTCGAGGACGTGAAAGCCGCGCTCGAAGAGGCGCCCGGGGTCGGTGAGGTATCGGACCCGTACGCCACGCCCCTTCGATCGATCTCGGCGGACAAGAGGACCGTTACTGCAATGGTCGGACTTACGGACGACCAGGACCAGGCACTCAAGCACAATGACGAAGTCGAAGCAGC
>DATADF010000054.1:0-14040 GCA_036258695.1 Actinomycetota bacterium | reverse complement strand
CGGGTTGCGTTCCCCCTCGCCAAGCCGGCTGCGTTTGCCGTCGGCGTCCTCGCTTTCGCCTTCCACTGGTCGAACTTCGTGGATGCCCTGTTGTACGTCGGCCGAGGGGAGTGGTTCACACTGCCGCTCGGGCTGCGCGCGCTCCAGACGCTTGAGCCGACGAACCACCCCATTCTTCTGGCGGCTGCGGTGATCGCGACTGTTCCGGTGGCGATTGCTTTCTTCATCGCTCAGCGCTCGTTTTTCGTCAAGACGTTGGGGGTTAGATGACCAATTCCAAATTCGCAGTTTTTCTTGCCTCGTTGTTGATGTTTTCTGCCTGCACGGAGTCCGACGGGCCCGATAGCCCGGTCGCGGAGGTCCTCGACGTTCAGGTCTCCGGGGAGCCGGAGGAGACCGCCGTCTACCGTGCGATCGCCGCGGCCTACGAGCGCGACTTTCCCGGTGCACGCATCAACTTGATAGAGATTGCCGACAAGGACGACCATCTGGCGCGCCTCAGCACCGCGTTCGCCGGCCGTCGTCCCCCGGATGTATTTCTCGTGAACTACCGGGAGTACGCACAGTTCGTAAATCTCGGCGCGGTGGAGCCGGTGGGAGATCGCCTCGAACTCGATCTCGATGCCTACTTTCCCCAGCCGCTGGAGGCATTCACGTTCGAAGGGGAGCTTCAGTGCATGCCACAGAACGTGTCTTCGCTAGTCGTCTATTACAACCGCGCCCTCTTCAAGACTGCCGGGTTGCGCCATCCGCAGCCCGACTGGACGTGGGAGGACTTCCGTGACTATGCGCTCAAGCTGACGAGCGGGGAAGTGAGGGGTCTCGGGATCGAGCCGAACGTCATTCGCATCGCGCCGTTCGTCTGGTCAAACGGGGGGGAGCTGACGGATGATCCCGATTCGCCCACCCGTTTCACGCTCGACGATCCACCAGCTCGTGAGGCCCTTGAATTCGTCGTGTCGCTGGTCCGCGAGGACGAGGTGGTGCCGACTGAACCGGAGGTCGCCGCTCAAGATCTCGAGCAAAGATTTGTTGCGGGCAAGCTCGGGATGCTTCTCTCGTCGCGCCGCGAGACGCCGGCGTTCCGAGAGGTCCAAGGCCTCGACTGGGATGTCGCGAGCTTGCCGATAGCGCCGGGCGGTCGGCCTGCCGGCATCCTGCACTCGGATGCCTACTGCATAGCCTCCCAAAGCGATTCCATTGAAGCGGCGCTGGAGTTCGTGGCGTACGCGACCGGTGAGAAAGGCGAGACGATAGCGGCGCTCGGCGGCCGGACCGTTCCCTCGTTACAGAGCATCGCGAACTCACCCGCGTTCCTGGATCCGACTCAGCCCCCTCGGCATGCCCGTGTCTTCCTCGACGGAGTCCCGACCATTCGCAGGATTCCCGTGATCGTGACATGGCCGGAGATCGAGGAGCTCTCCGAGGAGATCTTGACGCGCGCTTTTTACGAGCCCGACTACACGATCGACGATGCGCTGCGCGAGCTCGATGAAGCCACCCGACCCTTATTCGAAGAAGCGTCCAGGTGACGCTATCCATCGAAGAACTGAGCAAGACGTTCGGGACGCGCCGAGCGCGTACGGACAGTGCTCTCGTGCGGGCCTTAGAAGATGTCTCCTTGCAAGCGGCCGATGGCGAGCTGCTGGTCATAGTCGGCCCGTCCGGGTCGGGGAAGAGCACATTGCTCCGTTGCGTCTGCGGGCTCGAGACGATCGATCGCGGCCGCATCTCGGTGCAGGGCAAGGACGTCACCCGGCTTCCGCCTGCGGAGCGGAACGTCGCAATGGTGTTCCAGGAGTTCGCCCTCTTCCCGCATCTCAACGTTCGGGCAAACATCAGCTTCGGGCTGGAGGCTAGAAAACAAGAGACGACCGCGATAGCGGCCAAGGTGGAGCAGGCCGCCGAGATGCTCGATCTCAAGCGCCTTCTGAACCGCTATCCGTCGAGCCTGTCGGGCGGCGAGAAGCAGCGCGTCGCCTTGGCGCGCGCGGTCGTCAGGGAGCCAGCCGCCTTCCTGCTCGACGAGCCACTGTCGAATCTGGACGCGGAACTGCGCACGCACATGCGCGCCGAGATCAAGACACTTCAACGCCGCCTTGAAACGACCACCTTGTATGTCACGCACGATCAGGTCGAGGCGTTGACGATGGGGGATCGCGTAGCGGTGCTTCGGGCGGGGCGTATCGAACAGATCGGCCCTCCGATGGAGCTGTACGACCACCCCGCTAACGGTTTCGTCGCGCGCTTCTTGGGCAGTCCGCCGATGAACCTGTTCCCGTCCGGAATCCACAAGGGACCCGCGGGCGCCGGGGTCGTCGGTATCCGTCCGGAGAGAATCCGCTTGGTCGAGCCGTCCGAAGGCCGCCTTGCCGGCTCCGTGGTGCTCGTCGAGCCAATCGGCACCGACGCGATCGTGCACGTCGACGTCCAGGGCCACCGCTTGTTGGTCAGGGTCGAACGCAGCGCCCTCGATGGCGCGAGTGGCGAAGTGGGCCTTCTTTTCCTCGAGAGCGACGTCCACGGATTCCAGGACTGGGACGGGCCGGCTCTGTGATGCGCGTCCGTCATGAGCACTGGCTGGCGTGGCCCTACTTGGGCGGGCTGGTCTTGTTGGTGGTCGTGCCGGCGGCTGTTGCCTTGGCGATCGCCTTCACGAACTTCAACGCGATCCGCCCTCCGGAGTTCACGGGTCTCGACAACTTCACTCGTGTCGTTCGGGATGAGGCTTTCTGGCGAGCCTTGGCGAACACGACTATCTACATCGTCATAGCTCTGCCGCTTCGACTTGCGGCCGCCGTGGCCTTCGCTCTGTTGCTGCATCGGCCGGGCCCAGGCGTTGGAGCGGCTCGTGCGATCGCGTATCTACCGAGCGTCGTACCCGACGCGGCATACGCGCTGCTGTGGTTGTGGTTTCTTAATCCGATCTACGGCCCGATCTCTTTGGCGCTCGGCGCGGTCGGCCTCGAGGGCCTGGGCAACGGTCTGCTGACGGATCCCTGGTCGACGCGGGTCGCGATAGCGGTGATGGGCGCGTTTCAGATCGGGGAAGCGTTCGTCATCGCTCTGGCGGCGCGACGGCTGATCCCGGAATCTCTCTACGATGCCGCACGCGTCGACGGAGCCAAGCCTTGGTTCGTGCTGCGCCGGGTGACGCTGCCTCTCATGGGTCCTGTGCTCGCGCTGCTCGCGCTGCGGGACGTGATCTTCAGCCTTCAGGCCAATTTCGTCCCCGCTCTGTTGATCACCGATGGAGGCCCGCGTTACGCAACTACGTATCTGCCGCTGCTCGTGTACCGATCGGCGTTTCGCTACTTTCGCTTCGGCTATGCCTCCGCGGTGACGGTTTCCATCTTTCTGATCACCGCAATAGTCGTCTATCTGCAGTACCGATTGGTCAAGCGTTGGCGACTCCTTTGAAGCGGGAGGCGGGATGAAGCTCGAGCGTGGGATGGTCGCAGTCATCACAGGGGCTTCGCGTGGGATCGGTGTCTATCTGGCCGAGGCCCTCGCCCGCGCGGGTCTCGATGTAGCGCTCGCGGCCCGAACCGAAGACGCGCTCGAG
Source organism: Actinomycetota bacterium (assembly GCA_036258695.1). GTDB lineage: Bacteria > Actinomycetota > CADDZG01 > CADDZG01 > WHSQ01 > DATADF01. The sequence continues at coordinate 10,475 of DATADF010000054.1, read as the reverse complement.
GACGTGGCACGTCGAGTCCAAACACATGGTGTACGGGCACTGCCAATCACTACCGACGTAACGAAGCTCGTCCAACTGCGCCAGCTTGTAAGCCGCACGACCAAAGAACTCGGTCCGATCGATCTGCTCGTTAATAACGCGGGGATCGAGCTCGTGTCCCACTTCGCAACAACCGATCCCGAGGTGATCAGTTCGACGATCACGACGAATCTCACCGCGGCCGAACTGCTGACGCGTCTCGTCGTGCCTCAGATGATCGAGCGTCGTCGAGGACACATTGTGAACATGGCCTCGCTCAGCGCGAAGGGCGCTTATCCGTACAGCGTGGTCTATGCGTCCACCAAACACGCCATGGTCGGCTTCTCGTGGAGCCTCCGAGAGGAGTTGCGACCCTATGGGATCGGCGTCACGGCAATCTGCCCCTCGCACGTCGAGGACGTCGGCCTGTTCGCCGATCGGCACCCCGATAATCGTTCCCATCCCCTGGTGCCGCCTGTGGCGCCGGGGAAAGTGGCCGAGGCCACGATTCGCGCGATCGAGAAGAACAAGGCAGAGGTGGTGGTCGCTAGGGGCCTCGGAAAGATCGCCGACGTCATCTCGGCGATCTCGCCGGACTTCAACCCGCGCATCCTCAGGAGGACGGGCTTCTACGACTTTCTCGCGCGCGACGCCTCCAAGACGACTCCTCCACCGTGATCCGGATCGGGACCGCCGCAATGGCCCTCGTGTTGGCGACCTCGTGTGGCGGCGGTGGGGCCACGGGAGATCCCTCCGCGGTTCCGACGGAATGTGGACTGCCCACGCCCGAGCCCAACCTGAACCCAGAGATCGTGCCGGAGGCCTTTGTGCCGGGCGACTCCTTCCTGATCAGCACGCGGCGCCATGACAATGGCTTCCTGGTAGCTCTCGGTGCCCCATTCCCCATCGATCGTGCACTTGAGATTTTTCGAGACGCGGCCGAACAGGAGGGCTACGAAATCGTCTCCGAGGACAACGAAGGCTTTGAAGCAGAGCTGTACGTCCAGCGACGCAGATTCATCGGCGCCATCCAACTCCGGAGCTCGTATTGTCGAGAGGCAACCTTCGTCGTAATCAATGTTTTCAAGAGTCAAGCCCCCGGTATGATGCCCACGAGTTCGAGCCAGACGATCTCGATCGCAGGAGGAACCGGATGACCTACGTCATCGCCGAGCCGTGCATAGGGGTTAAAGACCGCGCGTGCGTTGACGAATGCCCTGTTGACTGCATCTACGAGGGTGAAGAGCAGCTTTTCATCCACCCCGACGAATGCGTCGACTGCGATGCGTGTCTTCCCGCCTGCCCGGTCGATGCGATCTTCCCCGGCGACAACGTGCCAGCCGAGTGGGCAAACTTCACGGCACTGAATGCCCAGTGGTTCGTCGATCACCCAGATGCATCTGGTGGGGCTATGGAGAGTCCATACGCTCCTGCTGAGGAGCGCGGCGCGGGCGAGTAACCGATAGTCGAACTTCTTCCCGGCTCCGGGATCGACTGGAACACTTACCTCGGCAAGAAGGTCTCGCTCCGTTTCAGGCTGTCTGAGCCGGCCCAGTTCTCCGAGGCGGTGGGGGTCGTCCAAGCGATTCGGGAACTGGCGGCCGGAGGCATCGCGATCGAGATCTTCAAGCGGAGCGCCGAGGTGGTGGTCGTTCCTGCCGATCGAATCACCCATCTGAAAAGCTTTTGACTCTAGGCCGCGCAGGAGCTCCCCTCCTGCCGTAGAAACTCATCGCCAGTTGATCGATCGAGGAGTCATCTCATGCGCAAGTTCTTGGTTGGGATACTTGTAGTCGTTTTGTCTGTGGGCCTTCTGGCTCCGACCGCGGTCGCCAAGAAGAAGAAGATCACGGACTCCTGGACGGCTCAGGCCCTGCCCTACCCCCCTGAAGTGGACAGCTGTCAGAACGGGATCGAGGGCGTGCACGTCGTCAACCACGAGCTGAAGACGCCCGGCAAGGGTGTGCTGGACGTCACCATGACCGGCTATGTCGCGGACTGGGATCTGTGGGTCTTCGACCCGAATGGAAACGCGCTCGGTAGTTCGATCGGATTCGTCGACGTTCCCACGGAGCGCGTGGTCGTGCCAATCAGGGGAATGGATCACGTGATAGTGCTGGCGTGCAACTTTCTCGGTGGGCCCACGGCAGAGCTCGAGTCCGTCTACATCTACAGCTAACTGCACGCATCGCGTCGAAAAGCCTCGAATTCTTCGGGGAGCGCGCGCGACCGGCGTTATCATCAAACGTTAGTGAAAGATAAGAAGAAGGCCGTCTAAAGCATCGTTCGGAGGGATTTCCTTGACCGCCCAGATCGCCCCGCCGAGAGAGGGGGAGGGCGATCGTAGAGAGCTAGATCGCGTAGTCGTCCGCTTCGCGGGCGATTCCGGCGACGGCATGCAGCTCACCGGCGAGCGCTTCACGAGCGCCACAGCGCTATTCGGCAACGACCTCGCCACGATGCCCGACTTTCCCGCAGAGATCCGGGCTCCTGCCGGCACCCTCGCCGGCGTTTCGGCCTTTCAGATCCACTTCTCCGATCACGACATCTTGACCCCGGGGGACCAGCCCGGCGTCCTGGTGGCAATGAACCCCGCGGCGCTGAAGGCCAACATCAAGGACCTCGTTCCCGGCGGCCTCTTGATCGTGAACACGGATTCCTTCGAGGATCGCAATCTAGAGAAGGCCGGCTACTCCTCGAACCCGCTGACCGATCAGTCGCTCGAGAGCTACCAGGTCTACGAGATACCCATGACCACGATGACCCAGGCCGCGGTCAAGGAGAGTGGGGTCAGCAAGAAGGAGGCCGAGCGCTCCAAGAACATGTTCGCCCGCGGCGTCCTCTCGTGGATGTACTCGCGGCCCATCGAACCGACCGTCGCCTGGCTCGAGAAGAAGTTCGCCAAGAAGCCCGCGATCGCCCAGGCAAACATCGCCGCGCTGAAGGCGGGCCATGCGTTCGGCGAGACCGCCGAGCTGACAGCGTTCGAGGTGAAGCCCGCGACCTTGGCGCCAGGGCGTTATCGAAGGATCACCGGCAACCAGGCATTGGCGTACGGCCTCATCGGTGCCAGCGCGCAGGCCAAGTTGCCGCTGTTTCTGGCCTCGTACCCGATCACACCGGCCTCCGATGTGCTGCATGAGTTGTCGCGCCACAAGAACTTCGGCGTTCGCACGATCCAGGCCGAGGACGAGATCGCCGCGGCGGGGATGGCGTTGGGGGCCGCGTTCTCGGGTCACATAGGCGTCACGACGACATCGGGCCCGGGTCTCGACCTCAAATCCGAAACGATCGGGCTCGCCGTCTCCTTGGAGCTCCCGCTCATCGTTATCGACATCCAAAGGGGGGGTCCGTCTACGGGGTTGCCCACGAAGACGGAGCAGTCGGATCTGCTGCACGCGATGTTCGGTCGCCACGGGGAGGCGCCACTACCGATCGTCGCACCGTATTCGCCCGCGTCTTGCTTCTGGGCGGCCATCGAAGCCGCGCGCATCGCTCTCAAGTACATGACGCCGGTGATCGTGCTCTCCGACGGCTATCTCGCCAATGGGGCGGAGCCGTGGCGCATCGTCACTTCCGACAAGCTTCCGGACATCTCCGTGAAGTTTGCCTCGCAACCGAACGCTGGCGAGGACTTCTGGCCCTTCCTGCGCGATGAGCAAACGCTGGCCCGGCCGTGGGCCATTCCGGGGACCCGTGGCCTGGAGCACCGTATCGGGGGGCTGGAGAAGGCCGACGGAACGGGAAACATCTCTTACGACCCAGACAACCACCACCTCATGACGTTGCTTCGGCACGCCAAGATCAAGGCGATCGAGGAGGACATCGAGCCCCTGGAGTTCGACGCAGACGAGGGAGCCAAGGTCCTCGTACTCGGTTGGGGTTCGAGTTACGGCGCGATCGGCGCGGCGTGCCGGCGGCTGCGTGCGCGCGGCAAGAAGATAGCGCGCGCTCACCTGAAACACCTCAACCCATTTCCGAAGAACACGCGCGAGGTCTTGACCCGTTTCGAGCGCGTGGTCATTCCCGAGATGAACATGGGTCAGCTCAGCAAGTTGGTCCGCTCCGATTTCCTCATCGACGCGGTCTCGATCAACAAGGTGAAGGGTCTTCCCTTCCGCGCCGCGGAACTCGAGGAACAACTACTAGGGATGGTGTAGCGGCAATGGCGCAAGCGTTTGATCCCCGACCGGGGGATGAGAGAGGGATAACCGAAGCCTTGGGCGGGGTCGCGACGCTGACGCGCGAGGACTTCGTCTCCGACCAAGAGGTCAGATGGTGTCCCGGGTGCGGGGACTACGCGATCCTCGCTGCAGTTCAGAGTGTGATGCCGGAGCTCGGCGTCCCGCGCGAGAAGATCGTCTTCGTCTCCGGTATCGGTTGTTCGAGCCGGTTCCCGTACTACATGAACACCTACGGACTGCACGGGATCCACGGCCGTGCCCCCGCTATCGCCACCGGCATAGCCGCGGCCCGTCCCGACTTGCAGGTATGGGTCGTCACGGGCGACGGCGACGGACTTTCGATCGGCGGCAATCACTTGATCCACGCGCTGCGTCGAAACGTCAATCTCAAGATCCTGCTGTTCAACAACCAGATCTACGGGTTGACGAAAGGCCAGTACTCGCCGACCTCCGAACAAGGCAAGATCACTAAGTCGACGCCGTTCGGCTCGGTCGAGCAGCCTTTTAACCCGATCTCGCTCGCAATTGCAGCGGAGGCGACCTTCGTTGCCCGCACATTCGACGTTGAGCGCAAGCACTTGCCCGAGATCCTGCGCCGGGCGGCGGCGCACCGAGGTTCGGCCTTCATCGAGATCTACCAGAACTGCAACATCTTCAACGATGGCGCTTTTGTCGCCCTTACGGGCAAAGGCGGTACTGCCAACCGCATCTATCTCGAGCACGGCAAGCCGATCACGTTCGGGCCCGACGGCTCGCGCGGAGTTAGGGCCAATCCCGACGGCAGCCTCGAGGTAGTGGAAGTCGCCGAAGTCGGCATGGACGCCTTGGTCGTCCACGATGAGCATCGCGACGATCCAAGTCTCGCCTATGCGCTATCGCGCATCGCCTCCGGCCCGACCATGGCCACGCCGTTGGGCGTGTTCCGTGACGTGCAGCGTCCGGCCTACGGCGACGGGATGGAGCAACAGCTGCGCGTCGCGGCCGAGCAGCAGGGGCCCGGCGACCTCGATCGTCTGCTGGCGTCCGGAGATACCTGGACTATCGAGTAACGCGCGCGGCTATGGCCGTGGGTCCCAGCGGTGCAGTTTGCTACTCGCCGGTCGAAACTCTTGGCGTTCCCCCCGTGTCACCGCTGGCCGCCGTCTCCGAAGACGAACGGCGTATTACGTCGTCGTCGTCTGGATCAAGATCGGTCGCCTGGGCGGTCCGGGCCTCTGACTCCTCGAGCATCCGCCGAGCGGCCCGGCGCGCAGCTTCCATGTCCTCACCCGCCGGCGCGTTGCCGTCGCCCCCATGTAGCAACTTGCGCGCGAGCCGTTCCACCTTTTCCTCGTAGGCGGTTCCGTTCGTAGGCGTATCTGCCATACAGCCCCCCATTTAGCCGGAGCACCTCGCCCGGCGCGCCGATCTAGGGGGTGCAAGTTACAGGAGCCCCCGCGCCAATGGAAGCCCCAGGATTTTCGCGACTTCGCTACGGTGCGTGACCACTCCGACAGGCCGCGCTACGGCCCGTAACGACCGCTCCCCGTTTGGGCCTGGGCTCCACCCGAACGTGCGATTTCGGCGCCTGGCTTACACGGTGAGGATGAGTCACGTGGGAATTCCTGGATTTGACGATCGCGTCGACGAGACCCCCGCCGGCGAAGTCCTCCTGGATCTGCCGGCCACCGAGGAAGCGAGCCGGGTCGCCGCGCGCAGCTTGCCTCTGGGCGCCGAAGGCCACTTTCGCGTCCTCATCGAGAGCATCAAGGACTCCGCGGTCTTCATGCTCGACGCGCGCGGCTTCGTGATCACGTGGAACGACGCCGCCACGCAACTCTTTGGTTACCCGGAGGATGAGGCCCTCGGCCGGCATTACTCCTCTTTCTACTCATCCGAAGACGTACGGCTGGACAAGCCCGCGCGCCAGCTTCAGATCGCGTCCGCCGAGGGGCGATATGAGGATGAGGGATGGCGCCTCAAGAAGGGCGACGCGCGATTCTGGGCCAACGTCGTGCTGACGGCGCTGCGAGACGATGATGGCATCGTCGTCGCCTTCGCTCACGTTACGCGCGACATCACGGAGCGCAAACATTTCGAAGAGCAGCTCGCCCACCAAGCGCTGCACGATCCCCTCACCGGATTGCCGAATCGAATCCTCTTTCTCGACAGGTTGCGGCTGGCCCTCACAAGGGCAGAGCGCAACCGCACCAAAGTGGCGGTCTTGTTCCTCGACCTGGATCGCTTCAAGTTCATCAACGACAGCCTGGGTCACAGCGCCGGCGATCAGATTCTGACGTCTCTCGGACATCGTTTGCAGACGGCGCTTCGCCCCTCCGACACCGTCGCTCGTTTCGGCGGCGATGAGTTCACGATCCTGTGCGAGGACATCTCGACCGAAGCCGGCGTCGGCGAGATCGTCGACCGCATCACGCAGACCGTCGAGCGGCCCTTCGCGCGTGAAGAGGACGAAGTCTTCGTAACGGCGTCGATCGGAGTCACCTTCTCGAGCGAGAACAACAACAGCGCCGAGACGTTGCTGCGCGATGCCGACATGGCAATGCATCAAGCCAAACAGCAGGGTCGGGCGCGCCACGAGCTATTTCACACGGGTCTGAGAGAGCAAGCGGTCGAGCGACGCGAGATCGAAAGTGCCTTACGTCGGGCCCTCGACCGCGACGAGTTCCGAATCCTCTATCAACCGCAGGTCGATCTCCGTGATGGGAAGGTCGTCGGAGTCGAGGCCCTGCTGCGGTGGGAGCGCCCCGAACAAGGACTGGTGGCTCCGCTGAAATTCATCACGCTTGCCGAGGAAACCGGTCTGATCGTCCCTATCGGCGCGTGGGTGTTGCAGAAGGCCTGTCTCGATGCCAGGCGATGGATCGATAGCCAAGCGAACGGCGAGCAGATCTCCGTCACGGTGAACCTGTCTGCCCGGCAGCTCGCACAGAGAAATCTGGCCGAGCTCGTCTCGGAGGCGATAACGGACGCGGGCATTGACCCGACGCGGCTGTGCCTCGAGATCACCGAGAGCACCCTTATGGAGGAAGTCGAGTTCACCCTCGGAGTTCTGCGGGATCTCAAAGCGCTGGGCCTACGTCTGAGCGTCGACGACTTCGGTACCGGCTACAGCTCGCTCAGCTATCTGCGGCGCTTCCCGCTGGATGTACTCAAGGTGGATCAGTCCTTCGTGAGCGGGCTCGGCCGCAACAAGGACAGCTCGGCAATCGTGGAAGCCATAGTGCATCTGGCGTTGGCCCTGGGAATGAAGCCGATCGCGGAGGGGGTCGAGACGCAAAAGCAGGTTGACGAGCTGCGCGCGATGGGGTGCGGCTTCGCCCAGGGCCACTACTTCTCTACGCCACAGGACAACAAGGCGATGGCGCGGATCGTGCAACGGGCTCTGCTGTAACGCAGCTACAACTCTCGACCAGTCATTCACGACTTCAACGCACCTGATCCCGGGGCTGGCTAGTCTGCGCCCATGAGCGAACCGGTGCACGGTGGCGTCATCGCGGTGCGGGCGCTTAAGTCACTCGGCGTCGAGCACCTGTTCGTTTTGACCGGCGGCCACATCTTTCCGTTTCTCGACGCGGCTCGAACCGAGGGTTTGCGGATCGCGGACTTCCGCCACGAGCAGAGCGCGGGGTACGCCGCCGAGGCGTGGTCCCGCCTTACTCGGACCCTGGGGGTCTGCGCGGTCACCGCTGGTCCGGGTGTGACCAACATCATGAGCCCTCTTGCACAAGCGGGGTTCAACTCGGCCTCCGTGCTGGCCCTGGCCGGACGCGCGCCGACCTATCGGTGGGGTCAGGGATCGCTTCAGGAGATCGATCACGTTCCGTTCGTTGCGCCGTTGGCCGAGGCCAAGACCGTGCAGACGACGGACGCGATTGCCGAGGAGATCTTGGCGGCGGCGCGGCGCGCATTAATTCCGCCGCGCGGGCCCCAGTTTCTCGACTTCCCCTTGGAGGTCCTGTTCAACACCGCATCCGTCGAAACGAACGCACCCGATGCCGGGCGCGACGAGGCGGCCACTTTCGAACAAGCGGGGGAGGTCGCCCGCCTCATCGAGCACGCGCAGCGACCGGTATTGGTCGCGGGCTCCAATGTGTGGCTCGATCGGGCCGAGCAGGCGCTCCGCGCGTTAGTCGAGGCCGCGGAGATCCCCACGATCATGAACGGGCAGGGGCGCGGATGTCTGCCGGCCGATCACCGACTTGCTTTCGCCCGCAGCCGGTCTGCCGCTTTCAAGCAGGCGGATCTCGTCATAGTCGCGGGCGCCCCTCTCGACTTTCGTTTGGGCTTCGGCCAGGGCTTCGCGCCCGACGCGAAAGTGGTCCATCTTGATCCGGGCCCAGTGGTGGAGCACGTTCCTCTCGCGGTGACGACAAATCCCACGCGACTCGATGTCAGCCTGGCTGCGATCGCTTCTGAGATCGGCACGGCGTCGGATACGAAGCCGTGGATCGAGGCGCTGCGAGCGGTCGAAGAGGACAATTACGCGCAGGCGCAGGAGGAGTTGCGCTCGGATGCCCGGCCGATTCATCCGATGCGCCTCTACGGCGAACTCGTGCCTCTGCTTGAGCGCAATGCCGTGGTGATCGGCGACGGAGGCGACTTCGTGTCTTATGCGGGACGCGAGGTGCCATCGTTCGAGCCGGGTTGCTGGCTCGACCCCGGCCCGTACGGCTGCCTGGGTTGTGGGCCGGGCTACGCAATGGCGGCCCGCCTCGCGCATCCCGATCGACAGATCGTTCTGTTACTCGGGGATGGCGCGATCGGGTTCTCGGGAACCGAGCTCGAGACCATGGTGCGGCTAAAGCTGCCGATCGTCTGTGTCGTCGGCAACAACGGGATCTGGGGACTCGAGAAACATCCGATGCGTGCGCTCTACGGCCACGACGTCGCGGCGGAGTTGCAGCCGGGGATTCGGTACGACTTGATGATGGAGTCTTTCGGGGGCCGGGGTGAGCTCGTGGAGGATCCCGACGACATCGGACCGGCTTTGAAGCGGGCGTTCGACGCGGGCGAGCCTTATCTCGTCAACGTGCTGACCGATCCGGAGATCGCCTATCCGCGCTCGGCCAACCTCGCCTAAGAAACCGAGATCGACGCTACGTCTACGGGGTGCGGTACGCCCTTGAGTTCCACGCTTCGGTAGGGCGAAACGGGAAAACGGATGAGAGCGGCCTCCACGACCTCGCGGGACGCAAGGATCTCTCCGGCCTGAGCGAGGGCGCCGACGCGGGCGGCCTCGTGTACGCCCATACCTTCGTAGTCACGTCCCCTTCGAGCCGCGTCCGCGCAGTGCAAGCCGATGCGCACCTGGGGAGCGAATCCCGTCTCCTTTCGGTGCTCTTCTAGACGCTTCTGAATTGCAACCGCACACTCGACTGCTTCATGGGGTCGCTCGAAGGCGACGAAGAAACCATCGCCGACTTGCTTGACTTCTTCGCCGTTGTGCGTGGCGAAGAGCTTGCGCATGGCGTCGTCGTGCCACGACAGCAGATGACCCCACGCGTCGTCACCGAGCACACCCGCGAGGTTCGTCGATCCCACGATGTCGGTGAACATGAAGGTCCTGGTCAGGCGCTGTGTGGGAACGGACGCCTTGGCGAGCTTCTCTGAGACCTCTTCCCCTAAGAGGTCCAAGGCTCGGCGCAGGTCGAGCTGCGCGCCGAGCTTCTCGAAGGCTTTCTTTGCGGTTTGCAACTCGAATTGGGCTTCGTCTTCGTCGCCCGCGGATTGAAGCGCCACCCCGAGCAGAAGGCGCACCCGGGCGGCTTCGTAGGGAAGGTCGGCCTCCTGCCACAAGCGGAGGCTGTGGCGCAGCTCCTTCATCGCGCTCGAGTAATCACCCTCGGAGTAGCGAATCGAACCGCCGGCCTGCAAGGTCGCGGCGTGAAAGACCTTGCTGTCGTAGGTCTGACGTAGCTTCTCCATCTCGGCGTGGGCATGTCGGGCCGTTTCGAGGTCGCCGGCCGCAACCGCTATCTCGACTTGCCCCGGCAGAAGGCGAATACGCGGAACGTCCGACGCCTCCTCAACCGCACGTCCGATAGCTTTCTGCGCAGAATCAATCTTGCCCTCGGCGAGCCGCAGCAGCGCGAGGCCGGGGTGTGGGGTGCGGCCCAATTCTTGGGCCTGTCGGAAGGCCGTCTCCGCGCCCTCGAGATCGCCCATCCGCAGTCGGACCTCCCCGACCTCGTAGAAACCCTCGCCCGCGAACATCACGTTGAAGCTGCCGAGCTCCGTAAGAGCGCGCCGCGCTTCTTGTTCGGCCTCTGCCCA
>DATADF010000053.1:0-3057 GCA_036258695.1 Actinomycetota bacterium | reverse complement strand
GCTCACCAGGGGATCAACGCTGCCACCGCCATCGAGGCGGTGACGCGCTTTCTTCCCGCGCGTTCGCTCGACGAAGACGTCATCCTCGAAGGGCTTGCCGCCACGCGCGCTCCCGGACGCATCGAGACAATCCGTTCCGAGGGACGCGCGCCGGTCGTCCTGGACGTCGCTCACAACCCCGACGGGATCTCGGCGTTGATCTCCGCGCTGATCGAGGGCTTTGCCTTCGAGCACATCCACTTCGTCATCGGCGTCCTCGCGGACAAGGACTTCGTAGGCATGCTCACCGAGCTCCGACGCGTCCCTTGCACGGTCTATGCGACCGCACCATCGGGGGTGACGCCGGTCCCGGTCGAGGATCTCAAGGAGGCGGCCGAGGTCCAGGGAGTTGAGGTCGTCACGGTCCCGGACGCTCGGGCGGCCGTGCAGAAGGCAAGGGACGCGGCGGGCGCCGGCGATCTCGTCTGCGTCACCGGCTCGCATTACGTGGTCGGCGAGGTGCGGGCACTTGTACGCCTGGTTGAGATAGGGCCGGGCGGGGAGGAACGACAGACTGGTCCATGATGATTCGATGCAAGGTCGGACGCGGGGAATACTGCTCTTGCTTTCACTGGTTTCCTGCTCGCCGGAGCCCGAACCTGCCGAAGTGGTGTCGAAGTCGGATTTCATTCGCCGCGCTGATGAGATCTGCGAGCAGACCCGCGATGACATCCACACAATAGACACGCCCCGAAATCTTCGCGAGGGAATCGCTGCCAATCACGCGCTCGTCGATGAAGTTCGGCAGCAAGAGCGAATGATTGGTGAGCTGCGAACTCCAGTTGAAGATCGCGCCGTGCTCGAGCGGTGGCTAAGCCTCTATGACTCTTGGTATGCGATCCAACCCAAGCTCTTGGATGCGGCAAGAGCGAACGATGCCCGTGAGTACGGCAAGCTCGCCCGGCGGGAGGCGCGGATAAATGGCGCGCTGGACGAAGCGGGGCAAGATTATGGGTTCAAGGAATGTGGATACATGTCATACCTAACCCCGCCCCCGGATGACCCGGAACCGACCCTGACCCCTATCCATGGCTCGATCAAGTAACTGCCCTCGCGACAGCCATTAGGGTTGCCGCTCACACGAGAGCGCACAACACCAGGAGGGGAGATGGCCGAGACCCAGGACACGTTCATCATGGTCAAGCCCGACGGCGTGCGCCGGCGGTTGGTCGGCGAGGTCATTCGCCGGATCGAGGCCAAGGGGTACGCCATCAAGGAGCTGAAGCTCTTCACCGTCCCCGAGGAGCTCGCGAAAGAGCATTACCAGGAGCACACGGAGAAGCCGTTCTTCGGCGAGCTGGTGTCGTTCATCACCTCGGGGCCGGTGGTGGCGATGGTGGTCTCGGGCGACGATGCGGTTGCCGGGATGCGCCAGATCATGGGGGCCACGAATCCGCTCGACGCGGCCCCCGGTTCGATCCGCGGCGATTACGCGACTGTAATTACAGAGAACATCGTGCACGGGTCGGACTCGCCCGCGTCGGCCGAGAGAGAGATCAAACTCTTCTTCGGCTAAGGTTGCGGTTTCGCGTGTAAAGAAGTGATACCGGGAGTGAAAAATGGATAACTTGTTCCAGGTCATCGGCCGTGACATGGCCGTCGATCTCGGCACCGCCAACACACTCGTCTACGTGCGCGGGCGCGGCATCGTGTTGAACGAGCCGTCGGTGGTCGCGATCAACACGAAGACCGGGGCCATCCTTGCCGTGGGGGCCGAGGCGAAGCAGATGATCGGACGAACTCCCGCGCACATCGTTGCGATCCGTCCCCTCAAGGACGGAGTCATTGCAGACTTCGACGTCACCGAGAAGATGCTTCGTTACTTCATCCAAAAGGTTCACCGACGTTCGTTCCTGGTAAAGCCGCGCGTCGTCGTTTGCGTTCCTTCCGGTATCACCGGAGTCGAGCAGCGCGCGGTCGAAGAGGCAACGATCTCCGCCGGAGCGCGCAGCGCGTTCATCATCGAAGAGCCGATGGCCGCGGCGATCGGCGCGGGGCTTCCCGTGCACGAACCAACCGGGAACATGGTTGTCGACATCGGCGGAGGCACGACCGAGGTCGCGGTCGTGTCGCTCGGAGGCATCGTTACGAGTCAGTCGGTGCGCATCGGTGGTGACGAGCTCGACGAGTCGATCGTGAGCTACATCAAGAAGGAGTATTCGCTTGCGCTGGGCGAGCGAACTTCCGAAGAGATCAAGATGGGGATCGGCTCTGCCTTTCCCTTCCCGGAGGAGCAGCAGGCCGAGATCCGCGGCCGCGACCTCGTGACCGGTTTGCCGAAGACGATCATCGTGTCCGCCGAGGAGATCCGGCGCGCGATCGAGGAGCCGGTCAACGCGATCGTCGACGCGGTCAAGAACACGCTCGACAAGACCCCGCCCGAGCTCGCCTCCGACATCATGGACAAGGGCATCGTGCTGGCGGGCGGCGGGTCTTTGTTGACGGGGCTCGACGAGCGCCTCAAGCACGAGACCGGGATGCCCATCCACGTCGCCGAGGATGCTCTCTCCGCGGTCGCGGTCGGGTCGGGCAAGTGTCTCGAGGAATTCGAATCGCTCAAGCGCGTGCTGATTTCCTCCAGCCGTAACTGACCGAACAGACCCGTTCGACGCCTCACTGCACGGGCGCGGGATCTTCGGGAGATTTGTCTACAGGGCCCTTTTCGCGCTCTCGCGCCGAGGACGCCGTCCGTTTTGCCTGGTCAGAGTGCCTTTTTGCCAGAAGAGGATGGGGCCTTACGATGGGCGGGCAGGGCGAGGCCGTGGTCGGCCGTGGCACCGACCATCTAGTTGGCCGGATCGCCCCCAGGTTTTCGCCAAGTGCGAAGAGGTTTTGATAACTGATGTTTCGCCGTTCAGGGCGAGGCCGGCTCTTTTTGGTCGTGTTCGTCGCTCTCTCCATAGGAGTGATCACCCTCGATTTCCAAACCGAGGGAGAGGGTCCTCTCGACAAGGCTCGCGAGGCGGCCAGCGCGGTCGTCGCGCCCATCCAGCGCGGCGTCTCGGTCGTCATCCGGCC
>DATADF010000052.1:0-6614 GCA_036258695.1 Actinomycetota bacterium | reverse complement strand
GACTCCTTACTCGGAGCTGATCTCCACTCGTCCCGAGCAGGCCGTGACCAAGGCAGTTCGCGGATTGCTCCCAAGCAACAAACTGGGGCGCGCGATGCTGAAGAAGCTCAAGGTCTACGCCGGGCCGGAGCACGAGCAGACCGCCCAGAAGCCGAAGCCGCTCGACCTAAAGCAGGTCGCGGCGCCGCACAACCCGGAGCAAGCTCACACGATCGAGGAGCTAAGCCACCATGCCTGAGGCTCTATCGGCCGCAACCGGCCATCGCAAGGAGGCCACCTGCCGCGCCCGCCTGATCGAGGGGTCGGGTCGGTGGGAGATCAATGGGCGGCCACTCGAGGATTACTTCCCGAGCGCGACGCACCGCATGATCGTTACCGAGCCCCTCCGGTTGACTGAGAACGAATCTCGCTACGACGTGATCTGCAAGATCACGGGAGGCGGGGTGAGCGGGCAGGCCGGCGCGCTGCGCCACGCGATCGCACGGGCGCTCGCCGAGCTCGACCCAGATCTACGTCAGACGCTGAAGAAGGCGGGATTCTTGACGCGCGACGCGCGCATCAAGGAGCGCCGCAAGTACGGTCTGAAGAAGGCGCGCAAGGCTCCTCAGTACTCCAAACGCTGATTACGCCTCGGGCGGCAGCTGTCGCTTCGGGATTCCCCACTTCGTTCCGCTGCGAAGGCCTCCGCTGAGAGCGGTGGCCTTCTCCGCAAGTCGCCCTCAGTCGCCAGCCGCTCGCCCTCGGCTGGCTGGTGCGTTGGAAGTCCTTCGTCGTTAGGACTCGGCGAGCATGCGGCGGAGCACCATCTGAAGGACGCCGCCGTGGCGGTAGTAGTCCAGCTCGACGTCGGAGTCGATGCGACATTCCACATTGAACTCGGTCACGTTGCCGTCGTCTGACTGAGCGCGCACGACGAGCTCGGCGTGTGGCTCCAACCCCTCGGCGATTCCGCCGATCGAATACGTCTCGCGTCCAGTGAGCCCGAGAGACTCCGCGTTCTCACCGTTGACGAACTGAAGCGGCAGCACGCCCATCCCGACGAGGTTGCTGCGATGTATGCGTTCGAAGCTCTCGGCGATCGCAGCCTTTACCCCGAGAAGGTTTGGCCCCTTGGCAGCCCAGTCGCGTGAGCTGCCGGAACCGTATTCCTTGCCCGCGATGACTATCAGCGGAACCCCCTCGTCCCGATAGCGCATGGCCGCGTCGTAGATAAACATCTCCTCACCCTCGGGCAAATGGCTCGTCCAGGTGCCCTCCTTGCTCGCTAGTTGGTTACGCAAGCGGATGCTTCCGAAGGTGCCACGCATCATGACCTCGTGATTGCCGCGCCGCGAGCCGTAGCTGTTGAAGTCGCGTACCTCCACATCATGTTCTCGTAGGTACTTGCCTGCGGGCGATGACGGCGCGATGGCGCCGGCGGGGGAGATGTGATCGGTCGTGACCGAGTCGCCCACCATGACGAGCACGCGGGCGCCCTCGATGTTTTCGATTGCAGGCGGTTCGGGACCGAGATCCTCGAAGAACGGCGGCTCGCGCACGTACGTTGACTCGGGATCCCACTCGTAAAGCGTGCCTTCCGGTGAGGGCAGCCTTTGCCAGTTCTCCTCACCTTCGAAGACCTTGGCGTACTCATCGTGGAAGAACTCAGAGCGCACGCTGGCCATCACTTCCGCGATCTCCTCGGCAGAGGGCCATAGGTCCCGCAGAAACACGTCGCTGCCGTCGGTGTCCTGGCCGAGGGGCTGGGTCGTCAGATCCGTTTCGGTGGTGCCCGCAAGTGCATAAGCCACGACGAGGGGTGGCGACGCGAGATAACTCGCTTTCACTTGAGGGTGGATACGGCCTTCGAAGTTGCGATTCCCCGACAGCACCGAAACCACGGCGAGGTCGTGCTCGTCGACCGCATTCGCTATCGGCTCGGGCAGCGGGCCGGAATTGCCGATGCACGTCGTGCAGCCGAAACCCACCACGTGAAAGCCCAGCTGCTCGAGATAATCAAGGAGACCGGAGTCCTCCAGGTACTTCGTCACCACCCGCGAGCCGGGGGCCATGGAGGTCTTCACCCACGGCTTCGAGGACAGGCCCCGCTCGACTGCCTTCTTGGCGAGAAGAGCCGCCCCCAGCATGACCGAGGGATTCGAGGTGTTCGTACAGCTGGTAATCGCGGCGATGACGACGGACCCATGGTGCAGGGTGATCGTGCCGTCGCCATCCTCGATGATGGCCTCCTCCTCGGGTCGGGGGTGGGCCGGGACGTGGGGTTCGTTTGCGCTGCCCCCCTCTGCCTCCATGCGTCCGATATCGACCTGGATTCCTTCGTTTCCGTTCAGGGACTCGCCATAGACGGCTTCGAAGCTCGCCCACACGCGCGCCAGAGGTACGCGGTCCTGAGGACGCCTAGGTCCGGCGACACTGGGCTCTACCGTTGAGAGATCGAGTTCGAGTGTCTCGGTGAAGTGCGGGTCGGGTGTTCCATCCGTACGGAAGGTTGTTTGTTCTTTGCTGTAACGCTCGACGAGATCCAGCAGCGCCTCGTCCCTGCCGGTCAGGCGAAGGTACTCGAGGGTGCGGTCGTCCGCGGGGAAGAGCGCGGCGGTAGCCCCGTATTCCGGGCACATATTCGAGATCGTGGCGCGGTCGGCCACCGTGAGATTCGATAGCCCGGAGCCGTAGAACTCGACGAACTTGCCCACCACTCCGTGAGCGCGCAACATCTCCGTGACCGTGAGCACCAAGTCGGTTGCGGTTACGCCGGTGGGAAGCTCGTTGTGCATCCGGAAGCCGATGACCTTTGGAGTCAGAAGCGGCATCGGCTGACCGAGCAACGCCGCCTCGGCCTCGATGCCACCCACACCCCAACCGAGAACGCCGAGCCCATTGATCATCGTCGTGTGGCTATCCGTGCCGACGAGGGTGTCGGGAATGGCGAGGGGGCCGTCCTCCTCTTCCAGTGTCCGCACGACCTTGGCGAGGTATTCGAGATTGACCTGATGAACGATCCCCATCCCGGGAGGCACTACTCGGAATCCGGCGAACGCCTGTTGCGCCCAGCGCAGGAGCGAGTAGCGCTCGTGGTTGCGTTCGTACTCGCGGTCGACGTTGATGCGGAAGGCGTTATCGCTCCCGTACGCGTCCACCTGCACCGAGTGGTCGACCACGAGGTCAACCGGCACAAGCGGATCCACCTTTTTCGGATCGCCACCGGCGCGAGCGATTGCCGATCTCATAGCCGCCAAGTCCACCGTCGCCGGGACACCGGTGAAGTCCTGAAGGATGACGCGCCCAGGCGCGTACGCGAACTCGCGATCCTCTAGAGGCTTCTGCCCCCAAAGGCTGAGGAATTGCACATCGTCTTCAGTCGCAAAGCGCGTCCCCGCGATCCGCATCAGACCTTCGAGGAGGATCTTGACCGTCGTGGGTATGCGGTCGAGCTCGGCCCCAGTTCGATCCGCGAGCGTGCGAAGCGAAAACAGGCCGACGTTGCCCTCGCCGGTCGCGAGCGAACTGCGTGCGCCGAGGGGGTCCGGCCCCGTGGCGCTGCGGTTCAGTTGAGGAGCCCCGGGCACTCTTCCTTGAACTGCTTTTTGACGTAGCGCGGCTCGCCCTTCAGGAAGTCGCAGAACTCGGCGTCGGAGCCACCGCCTCCACCGCCGCCGCCTGCCGCGGGCAATTGGCTTCCCATGAGCCCGCCAAAGAATGCGCCCATGAGCTTCTGAAGATCGATCGGCACCGCGTCGGTCGGCTCTTCAACGCCTCCGGCGAACTCATCGATCCCCATCCGCAGTGCGAAACGATCCACGCCCTCGGGCACCTCTTCATCCTCGTATGCCGCGAACTGTAGGAAGTCGAGCTCGACCTGGGTGAGTCGGTCATCGCTCACCCAGGCATCCAGTCGCAGTTGCTCGTCGGGGACCTCGCTTGCGGCCGGGAGCGGGCCCGGAAGAGGGCCGAGGCTTTGCGCAAGCTGGACGAAACGCTGGAACAAATCACGCAGCGGCAGGGTCACGACCGTGTGCTGCCCGGCTTCATCTTCGCCGGCCTCGGTCACTGTGGCAGATGCCTCGATCGCCTGGGTGAATTCGTCTATTGCCTGCTGCTGGATCTCGCTCGGTGTCGGCGGTGCCATGCCGCCGGTGAACTGCTGGCTGAGTTTCGTAAGCCCCTGGATCGTCAGCCACCGCCCCTCAACCGCAGGGACGGCGAAATCCATTCCCGAGGCGGCGGCCTGTTGGGCTAGCGCCTGGGCGGCTGCCGGATCCTGGCCGACGAGTTCGAGGAACGAAGCCACGTCTGCGCGGACATAGAGGTTGTCGTTGACGACTCTCATCTCGAACGCGTTGGAGGTGCCGGCCGCGTTTAGAGCCAGAGCGAACTCGCTGTCCTGCGGCGTATCCCCCTGTCTGACCGACAGCGTGATCGAAGAGCTCAGGATTTTCTCGGCATCCTCGGGGGCCAGTTGACCTCCATCCTCGGCCGCTAGGGCGGCGAGCGATTCGGGCGTCGATTGGAGGCTCAGAGTGAGAGTGAGGCCATCCTGCTGGCCCAGAGACTGAATCGCGCTGGTGAGCTGCGCCTTGAGGTCCTCGGGGGCGGCTGAATCTCCCCCCGTGGTGCCACCGCAGGAGGCGGCGATGAGGCAGCCGGCAATCAGGCCAGTCAGTAGGCGTCGCACTCGGTCACCACCTTTGCAGTTGGGTGTAGCAGATGGCTCCCACCCTACGCCGCGTCGCGGGCATCGCCAAGACAGATTTAGGCGAGGTCCTCCAGGACCGCGGGGACATCTTTTCGGATGCCGGTGATGAAGGGGGTCTCGAGCTTTGTGTAGCGCCGGGCCTCGGTGGCGCGCAACCGGCGGATCAGCTCGACGATGCGATCGACGCCGTCGGCCTCGAACGCGAGGATCCACTCGAAGTCCCCGAGTCCGAAGGCGCTCGTCGTGTTGGCAAGTACTTCGGGGAACTGCCGTCCGGCCTCGCCGTGCTCTCTCAAGAGGTCGGCGCGCTCGGACGGGGGCAGCAGGTACCACTCGGGAGTTCTGACGAATGGATAGACACAGGCGTACTTCTTCGGAGGCTCGCCCCTAACGAAGGCCGGGAGGTGATCCTTAGAGAATTCCGCCGGCCGGACGAGTCCCAGGAAAGAGTGGGTCGGCGTCGCGATCTCTCCCAGCTCGGTGCGTCGGAAGGCCGCCGACAATGCCTGTAGATCGTCGACCGAATCGGCCGTCCACCAGAACATGAAGTCGGCGTCGGAGCGGAACCCGACCGTGGAGTACATCCCTCGGGTCGCTACGCGATCCGAATATTCATCGAGCAGGGCCGCGACCTCCTTCGCCGCGACCTCCGGATCCCACGGGCTCGTCGACTCGCGGATCTTGAACGCGGGGTAGAGCGTGAAGATCGTTTGCTCGGAGCTGTTGATGTTCTCGGCCAAAGTGACGGCAGCCTACAGGGGGACCGGATCGGCCAAGGTCGTCCGTACCAGCCCGGCAAGCGCGTCGAGGAACCTCGGATCGTCGTTCGGAGATTGCGTTCGCGCAAGCTCCAGTCCCAGCTCGGCGGCGCGCCGACGTGCTTCGATATCGACGTCGAAAAGGATCTCCAAGTGGTCCGAGACGAACCCACATGGACAGACCACGACTCCTTGAGCTCCGGCACCGGCCAATTGGTCCAGCACTTCCAGAAGGTCCGGGCCGAGCCACGGCTGTCCGGTGGGGCTGGCACTCTGCCACGCGACTCGCCAGGACGAAACACCGGCGCGCGCGGAGATGGCTGCCGCCGATTCGTGTAGCTGGTCGGAATAGGGATCTCCCGTGCGAAGGATCGCTTCGGGCAGGCTGTGGGCGGTGAAGATGACAGTGCGATTGCGCGCGTGTGCAGGCAGAGTCGCCAGCGCGGCGCGCAGGAATTCGGCTTGAAGATCCAGCCAGCCCTCCAGCAAGTGCCAGCTTTCGATCATCTCGAAATGCCCCGGCCATCCCTCCTCTTCCGCGGCCTTCAGCACCTCCCTGTGATACCCGCCGATGCTCATCGAGGAGTAGTGCGGAGCCATCGCAAGACCGACTGCTCGGTCGACTGCTCGGGTCACGAGTTCTCCGACCGCGTCCGAGATGAAGGGCGAGGAATGCTTCTGCCCGACCAGGACTGGAAGCTGTAGCCGCTGCTCCAGCCCGGCTGCCTGCGCGCGGGTGATCTCGAGCAGCGGCGAGCGACCGCCGATCGCCGCGTACCGTTGCCTTAGCTCGGCTAATGCTGCCGGGTCAGGCGGCCGACCGTGTCTGATGTGCGTGTAGTACGCCTCGACGTCGTCGAGATCCCGGGGCGTGCCGTAGGCCATCACCAACAGCGCGTCACGCGGCATGGGATGGCTCCCATTCGTGCACGAGGTCGACCAAGCGCTGCAGAACGGAGACATCGGTGTCCGGGTGCACTCCGTGTCCGAGGTTGAACACGTGTGCACCTCCCCGCCCTCGGTTGAGCACTTCAAGTGCAGCCGGCCGCGCGACCTCCCAGCCCGCGACGCAGCGGATCGGATCGAGATTTCCCTGGATCGCTACCTCGCGAGGGACGCGGCGACGCGCCTCGTCTAGAGGGACGCGCCAATCGACCCCGATC
>DATADF010000051.1:0-5273 GCA_036258695.1 Actinomycetota bacterium | reverse complement strand
CGAAAGAGTCGCACGGGGGTACGGCCGATCAGCTGCCACCCGCCCGGCGACTCTATCGAGTAGATACCCGTCTGCCGCCCGGCGATGCCCACCGACCCGGCAGGGATGCGCTGACGTGGGGAATCCCGTCTTCCGATCGCGATCCGCTCGGACATGCCACCCATGTAGGGGAATCCCGGTGCGAACCCGATCATGTAAACGAGATACTCCGGCTCGCTGTGAACCGCGACCACCTCATCCGGAGCCATGTTCTTGTGAGACGAAACGGAGTTGAGATCTGGTCCGAAGTCGCCTCCGTAACAAACCGGAATCACGATGGACCGTGCTTCGATGGGTTCAAGTCCTTCTGAGATCGATCGAAGCATCGCTGCAATCTGGGTCGCGAACTCGTCGTACGTCGCGTGCAGCGGGTCATAGATGACGGTGGCGTTGGTGAATGCAGGGATGAACTCAATCATCGCATCCGGCGGCTCGGACTCGAGTAGGTGAACCAACGCCCGGACCCGCGCGTGCGTTTCTTCACCGATCTCTTCACCCATCTCGATCACGAGGGCCGAATCACCCAACGGTGAGATTCTGGGTCGTTCCAATGACAACGTATCCTCCGCCGTGCCTCTCGCTTCGTGCGTTGATAACATGGAGGTTGTCACCCAGGTGATTGGGGGAAATGATACCTTGTGAGACCGCTCTTCCCGACTCCCGACAAGCTTAGGGCGGAGATCCGGACGGGAAGTTGGACCGGAACGACGGCGGGACAGGCCCCCGGCTTTGCGCAGGCGAACCTGGTCGTGCTTCCACGGGATCTCGCCTTTGACTTTGCCGTGTTTTGCTTGCGCAATCCCAAGCCCTGTCCCGTGATGGAGGTGCTCGAACCCGGCGACCCGGTCCCCAGGCTGACGGCATCGACCGCCGACATCAGGACCGACCTACCGGCCTACCGGATCTACCGGCACGGCGAGCTCAAAGACGAGGTCCAGGACATCACCTCCGAATGGACCAACGATTCGGTGGCGTTCTTGCTAGGATGCAGTTTCACCTTTGAGGATGAGCTCACGAAGGCCGGGATCCCGTTGCGCCATCAAGAGCTTGGCTGCACGGTCCCGATGTTTCGCAC
Organism: Actinomycetota bacterium; assembly: GCA_036258695.1. Taxonomy (GTDB): domain Bacteria; phylum Actinomycetota; class CADDZG01; order CADDZG01; family WHSQ01; genus DATADF01. The sequence continues at coordinate 4,159 of DATADF010000051.1, read as the reverse complement.
TACCCTCCAGACGACCCCCGCCGGCCCCCTCTCCGGACCGATGGTCGTCTCAATGCGTCCGATCTCGGCGGCCATGATCAGCCGCGCCGTTCAGATCACGTCCCGGTTGCCCGGTGCGCACGGAGCGCCGGTCCACATCGGAGATCCGGCCGCCATCGGCATCCGGGACATCGATCGGCCCGACTACGGGGATCCGGTGCCCATAAGGCGCGGTGAGATTCCTGTGTTTTGGGGCTGTGGCGTGACGCCTCAGTCGGTTGCTCTCGAAGCGAGGTCGGAGTGGATGATCACGCATAGTCCCGGACGTATGTTCGTGACGGACGTTCCCAACCACGAGCTCGATGTGCTTGGGGGCGGGGCCTTTGGTTGACCGTTAGCCGACCCGTGTCGATCATCGTCTGTGATGGGGATAGAACGGAGCATCTGGAGAGGGGGGTATTAGTCATGCGACGGCTTTCCTGCTGCATATTCGTCCTCATAGTTGCGGTGACCTCTGCGTGTGCGCCCGGAGCAGGCGAAGGGGATGGCGGGACCGACGGAAACACAGTCAGGATCGGTACGATCTTTCCACTCACCGGGGCGTCTGCTTCGACGGGTCAGCGCACTCTTGAGGGAGTTAAGCTGGCCGCCGAGATCGTCAACGAGGACGTCGACATGGATCTACCCCTCGCATCCGGAGAGGGTCTTCCGAATCTCGAGGGCGCGAGGATCGAGATTGTCTCCGCCGATCACGAAGAGGATCCGGAGACGGGCGCCTCGGAGACCGAGCGGCTGATCACGAGCGAGAACGTCTCCGCCGTGATCGGTGCCTACTTCTCGTCCGTGACGCTAACGGCGTCCGAGCGAGCAGAGCGATTGGGGGTTCCGTTCGTCAACGGGTCCTCGTCGTCGCCCGAGCTCACCGAGGGCCGGGACCTCCAGTTCTTCTGGCGTACGGGCCCTTCCGACCGCACCTTTGCGGAATCATTCTTCGACTTCCTCGACGACCTCAACGCCGAGAAAGACGCCGGCGTCCAGAGCATCGCCATCCTTCACGAGAACACGGCCTACGGAACCGATGCGGCGGAGGTCACCGAAGAGGTAGCGAACGAGCGCGGCTACGAGATCGTGTCCACAGTTCCTCACGGCAACGGGGTCAACGACGTCACGCCGGAGGCGTCCAGTATCAAGTCGAAGAACCCAGATGCGGTCTTCCAAGCGTCCTACACGCCGGAAGCGATCCTCTTCACACAGACCTTTCGCCAGCTGGACTACGTTCCCAACATCCTCGCCTACGGGGCGGGGTACTCCGACTCCGCGTACTTCGAGGCCGTTGGAGATGCGGGCAACTACACGATCTCGCGCGCCGCGTGGGCTCTCGACGCCGTCAAGGACCGCCCCGCGGCAGTTGAGGTAGCAGAGATGTTCGAGGCCCGCTACGGGCATCCGATGGATGAGAACTCCGCGCGAGACTTCACCGCCGCGCTGACGCTTTTCCAGGCGATCGACGAGGCGGGTTCGACGGAGGCTGAGGCGATCCAAGAGGCCATGAACAACACCGACGTACCGGCAGAACAAACCATCATGCCGTGGGATGGAATCAGCTTCGACGAGACGGGCCAGAACGAACTTGCCAGAGGTGTGATCCTGCAGTACATCGATGGTGAGTACAAGCTGATATGGCCCTTTGAGGCCGCAACGGCCGATGTGGTGTGGCCGCTGCCGGAGTTCTCGAAGCGGTAAATACCGGTGGAGGCCTTTGCCCAGACTGTGGTCAGTGGCCTGCTCCTCGGGGCGGTACTCGCCCTGATCGCGGTCGGTTTGACACTGATCTTCGGCGTGGTCGACATAGTGAACTTCGCGCACGGCGAGTTCGTGATGGTCGGTATGTACGTTGCTTTCTTTTCGTGGAGCCTCGCCGGGATCGATCCGCTTCTCGCGGTTCCGCTCTCGGCCCTCGCGGTTGGGTTGTTGGGCGCGCTTGCCTACGCGACCTTCGTTCGGAAGGCGATGCGAGGCACGCTGCTTTCGCAGATATTTGTGACCTTCGGTCTGTTGATATTTCTGAGGGGAGCGGCACAAGCGCTCTTCACGTCTAACTTTCGGGGAATCCAGGGCACCGTACTGACGGATCTGGGCGGTTCTATCGGCGGAGTCGCCGTCCCCGGGCCGCAACTCGCTGCGGCGGTTGTAAGCCTGCTCGGAACGGGTGCCATCGGACTGTTCGTCTGGAAGACCCGAGCAGGCAAGGCACTCATGGCGACATCGCAAGACCGGGAGGCCGCCGCAATGCTTGGTATCGACCCACACCGCATGTTTGCGCTCGCGTGGTTTGTTGGGGGTCTCGCCACCGGCGTGGCTGCTGCGCTGGTCGCCGCCTATCAGCCGGTACATCCGAACGCGGGTATCGCATACGGGCTGATGGCCTTTGTGATCGTGGCCCTGGGCGGCTTCGGATCCATAGGCGGAGCGCTGATAGCCGCTCTACTGGTCGGACTGATTCAGAACATCGCGGGCTTCTACCTGGCGGCCGAATACAAAGAGCTGTGGGTCTTCCTGTTGTTTCTAACTGTGATCCTCATCCGACCGCAAGGTCTGCTGGGACGGAGATAGATGACGGGACAGGACGGCGCGGGAGTCGCCGAAGTGGCGCGTGCTGAAGACCCGTCGGGAGTGCGTCGGGCGTGGAGGGAGCGTCGACGCGAGCTGATTCCCTGGATCGTGTTTCTGATCGTGTTTGGCCTGATGCCGGTCGTCTACAGTGCGCCCTTTCAGCATAACGTCGCGGTCCTGATCTGCACCACGGCGCTCATGGCAACCGGATGGAACCTGCTTGGAGGGTTCACCGGTCAGATCTCGCTAGGCCACGCGCTGTTCTTCGGTATCGGCGCGTATACAACCGCGATAGGGGGGATCAAGTACGACCTGAATCCGTGGCTGGGGCTGCTCATAGGGGCCCTGCTTGCGATCGTGATATCAATGGTCATCGGCTTGCCGGTATTCAGGCTTCGGGGTCACTACTTCTCGATCGCAACGATTGCCGTCGGGGAGATCGCCCTTCTCGTCTTCTTGAACTGGCAGTTCGTTGGAGCGGCGCGCGGTCTTTCTATCCCAATCAAGGACGACAGCCTGCTCGAGCTGCAGTTCTCAGGACAACAAAAGTGGGAGTACTATTACATCGCTGCAACCATGTTGTTGCTTGCGCTGTTGGCGACGGTGTGGATCCTGCGATCGCGCATCGGGTACTACCTAATTGCGATTCGAGAGGATCAAGATGCCGCAGCGTCGGTCGGAATCCCGGTCGCTCGCTACAAGCAGATTGCACTTTCGTTCTCGGCCCTCCTCGTCGGTGTGGCGGGCGGCTTCTTCGCCCAGTATCTATTGTTCGTGGACCCCGACAGCACGTTCGCGCTCACCGTGTCGATTCAGATAACGATCGCCGCGGTGCTCGGCGGCGTGCGCAGCATGTGGGGACCGGTGATCGGCGCCACCGCGCTTCTGTCCGTGACCGAGTCGGCCCGACTCTACTTGGGCGGCACAGGGGAGGCTCTCAACCTAGTCGCCTACGGATTGCTGGTAATGGTGATCGCCGCCTTCGAGCCGAACGGCCTGATTGGGCTCGGAGAGCGTCTAAGGAATCTGCGGCGGGCGTGGTGATGGCTCTTCTTTCGGTTGAGAACCTCTCCAAGAGCTTCGGGGGTGTGCGGGCCAACCACGGCATCTCGTTCGAGGTGAACGATCGCGAACTGGTCGGCATCATCGGCCCGAACGGCGCCGGGAAGACAACCTTGTTCGACCAGATCTCGGGGTTCGGAACACCCGACGTGGGTCGGGTGGTGTTCGGCGGCCGGGAGATCACCGGCATGAGGCCCGATCGCATCTGCGCCGCGGGTGTGGCCCGCACCTTTCAGATCGTACGTGTCTTTGGCGCTCTCACGGTCCTACAAAATGTGGTGGTGGCGGCGCTGTTGCGCCACAACGACACGGCAGGAGCGGAGAAGGTCGCCAGGCACACACTGGAACGTGTGGGGCTCGGGGATTCACTTGACGCCCTTGCGAAAGAGTTGCCGTTGGCCGGCCGAAAGCGGGTTCAGCTGGCTCGTTCGCTTGCGACCGAACCTAAACTCTTGATGCTGGACGAAGCCATGGCGGGACTCAACAAGAAGGAGTCGGCCGATGC
>DATADF010000050.1:0-2891 GCA_036258695.1 Actinomycetota bacterium | reverse complement strand
CGTGTCGACCCCGGGCCCACCTTCGACGAAGTCGTCACCGTCACCACCACCGAAGCTGTCGTCCCCAGCGTCACCGCTCAGCGTGTCGTCTCCGCTCCCCGCCTGAAGGTCGTACGGGAGCAAGCACGTGTCCCAGAACTGGAGCAGCTCGAGTACGAGCAGGTCGAGTACGAGCAGGTCAATCCTGAGCAGGTCGAGTACGAGGAGTAACTCATGTTCGGCACGCTGCAATCGGAGATATGAGATGCAAAACGACTCCTACGCAGAGGCAAGGTCCCTTCTCTCTAGCGACCCTCAGAGGGCCATCCAGCTGCTGGCCGGGAGCAATGTCAGCTCTGAACCAGAGGCGCTCTTCATCCGCGGAGTGGCGTTCTTTCGGCTTGGCGACTTTTCATCCGCTGAGAGCAGTTTCCGAGGCGCGATTGCCATGGATGCAATGCGTGCGGACGCGTTCTACTACCTTGGTCTCACGCGCGAGCGCCGGGGAAACAACGCTGAGGCCCTGAAGGCGTACCGGGTCGCAGTTTCACTCGACCCCAGCCTGAGCAAAGCACGAGAGAAGCTGGCGCAGCTCGGCGCTCCCGCCGAACCAGCAATATCAACCCCTCGTCCCATGCAACGCCGGCCGCTTGAGTCAGAGCTGACGCTCCCCGACGAGGACACGGAGTTCGAAGACTATGAGCGGCGGAGGCGACGCAAGGCCGTCATCGATACGCGTGCCGGGTACCATGGGCAATTCAAGGGCATGCCGGTCTTGGCCCAGGCCTTCACTGTGGTCTTCTTTATCTGCCTCTTTGGATTCTTCGCATTCGTCTTCTACAACCTCGTCACGCGGTGATCACCATGCAGTTGCAGCCGAGCCTCAACCGGCATCGGCGTACGAGATCGTGAACCTCAAACGACTTCGGCGATCGGGAACGAGATCGCAGCGTCGATTCCATTGGCAATTCTATGGACGGTCAGCAACGTTCGAGGTGCTGACTTCGCCGGATGTAGTCGTCGAAGACGTACGCGCCCTCGAACGGATTCACAAGTCGATCCCAGCCTCCGGCTGTTTGACAGTCCAGTTCGACCTCCTGGCCGGGGCTCAACCGCCCAAGGATCTGACTGGATGCCGTTGGAGCTTCGCGAACCCTAAGTATGACGGTGGACGTGCCGCGCACACCAGATTCGTTGAGGTTGATGATACCCCTGTCAATCAGGAGCCAGATAGCCAGTCCGATTAGCGATACCAACAGGATTGCCGCTACTACCCCTAGAACCTGTGAAGTTCGTCTTCGGCCAGCGCGACGCGCAGGCGAGACAGGGGGATGAGCGAGTTGATCGCTCAAGTGTTTCTGTTGCGCCGCGCGCGCGAGCGCCGCATCGTGCAGGGCCTTTTGGGCACGCTGTTGGGCGCCGTGCGGCATGCGTCCCGGCATCCAGGGCATGTACCCTCTCCAGTCGCAAAAACGATACTCGCGAGTCTCCTACACTCTACTCCGACGATCTGAACGACTCGAGGCGACAGTCAGTCAGCGATGAGGGCAGATCAGCTCCCCGAGGAGTGGGTCGAGCGCCTAACGCACGAACTCGAAGAGGAGATCGTCGAGCGCCAGCGAGCGCGGGGGAGTTGCGAGTGTCGCTCACCAAGCGCCTCGCGGCACTCGCCGAGGAGCGCAGAAGCTGCTATGCGCCACTACGCGAGGCGAACCCTAAAGTGCGTCGTCGCTTCGACCGGGCTGTTATGAAAGCCGTCTACGTCGAAGACGGAATGGTCAAGCACGCTGAGTACACGGAGGTCTTCGCGGCTCTCTTCTCACGCCCGAGTTCGAATAAGTGGATCAAGGTGCCCCCAACGGGATTCGAACCCGTGCCTCCGCCCGAGAAGGCGGCGACCTCGGCCGCTAGTCCATGGGGGTCCCCCGATCCTCCCATCATCTAGCCCGGCTCGACGAGGACGCCCCTCGGGCTGAGGCGGGAACCTAGATCTCCGGGACGTCCCCCTTCACGCCGCCGACCGACTCGACGATCGCCTTCAGCCGCGCGCGATAGTCCGGCGTCTGCGCGCCCTTCAGCGCCATCACGATGCCGTCCTCGCCGGTCTCGAAGTAGTAGCCCTTGCGCGTGTCGACGATCTCGAAGCCGAACTTCGGATAGATCGTGTAGCCGGCGACGTTGCCGACCCTGAACTCGAGGTAGATCGTGTCGATGCCGCGGGCGATCGCGTCCATCATCAGCACGCACAGCAGCCTCGTTCCGACCTGTCGCCGGTGGAACGCAGGGGTCACCGCGACGTTCAGCGCGTGCGCGGCGTTCTCGCTCGTGAACATCATGCCCCCGAACCCGATGACCTCGCCCTCGTACTCCGCTACGAAGTAGGAGCGGTTCGGCTTCGACAGCTCTTGCATGAAGTACGCCGTGCTCCACGGCCGCGCGAACACGTCGGCCTCGATCGCGATCACCTCGTTGAGGTGCCTGCGGCGCAACCGGAAGACCTCGATCTCCGGAAGGGACCGGCGCGGTGCAGGGTCGCTCATGCCGCGGCGTCGGCCGGCCAGTCCCGCACGACCACCTCGGCCCCGGGCGTGTCCACCGCCACGGCCGCGGCATATCCGGGACCCGCGTCGACCGCGGCCAGAGTCCAGTCGTCGGCGGCGGACCCGTCGAGCGACACGAGGCCGGCGGGCGCGGGCGGAACCGCGACCTCGATACGGTCGAGGTCGAACGAGAGCCCCTCCCCCACCGCCTTCACGAACGCCTCCTTCTGCGTCCAGCACCCGTAGAAGCCGCGCACGAGGTCGTCGCCGTCGAGCCGGTCGAGCGCGGCGTTCTCCGAGCTCGTGAAGAACCTCCGCGCGAGCGCCCTCATCTCCACGTCCGGACGCATGAGCTCGACGTCGACACCGATC